>JBHLNL010000016.1:0-39225 GCA_048941605.1 Promethearchaeota archaeon
GCGGGATTCATGTTATTACCACATTTACTACACTTAAAATCAAGCATTCCATCAATTGAAACTAGTGTTCCATTATCACAATGAGCACATTGCTCAAATGACCATCTATCTATAATTTTAATGATCTCATTGATAAATTTTTCTTGGTTTGAAATCGGCATGATTGATCACTTATTAATATATTATCATTATTATCAATATTTTTAATTTTGAATTTTTATAGTAGGTACTACATATTATTTAATTAATAGATCCTACTTTAAGATTCTAAAACTCTTGGAATATATCCCTCAAGTAGTAAAAAATCAAGTAAAACGTTTGCTGTCATTGCCTCTATAACTAGAATAACTCTAGGTACTATGCATGGATCATGTTGACCATAAAATTCAATTTCCACATTCTCCATCGTTTTTATATTAACAGTCTTCTGAGGAATACCTATAGAAGCAGTTGGTTTAACTGCAACAGTAAATTCAATTGGCATTCCCGTAGAAATTCCCCCAATAATTCCCCCCGAATCATTCTTAGTTGTTTGGATTTTTCCTTCTCTTAAAATCCAAGGATCATTATGTTCAGAACCTTTCATACCAGCTGCTTTAAAACCGGCACCAAATTCTATTCCTTTTATTCCGGGAATTGCAAAAATTGCCTTACTTATATTAGATTCAATGCTATTGAAGATTGGCCCCCCCTTTCCTGCTGGAAAATTCGTAGTAATGCATTTTATTGTACCACCAATAGAATCCTTTTGTTTTATAACTTGTTCAATTAATTGCACCATTAGTTTTGATTTCTCATGATTTATAGCTCTGATTTGAGAATTTTCTCTAAGTTTATATAACTTTTCAATCTCATCAAAAGAATATACACTCTCATCAATAATATCTCCAATACTACGTGTAAATGCAAAAATTGATATATTATATCTTTTAAGAATCTGTTTTGCAATAGCACCTGCCATTACAAATCCTGATGTAATTCTTCCAGAAAATCGTCCTGATCCTCTAAAATCGGAGAAACCTCCATATTTTCTCAATGCTGAATAGTCTATGTGCGAAGGTCGTAAAAAATTTTTAAACTTTTTATATATTGATGAATCCATTTCTTTATTTTCAATTACTAGACAGAGAGGTGCTCCGGTCGTTTTATTTTCAAAAACACCTGACAATACCTTGACTTTGTCTTCCTCAAGACGAGAGGTTGTTAATTTTGATTGCCCAGGCTTTCTTTTATCAATTTCTTCTTGTATAAACTTTAAATCAAATTTTAATCCCGCTGGTACACCATCTATTATAATCCCCACTAAGTCTCCGTGACTTTCTCCAAATGAAGTAATTCTATAGATCGTACCCATTGAATTGTCCAAATTTATCACGCCTGTTGAGGTTTATTAAAATTCTAATCTTGTATAATTATTTAATTAATATTATATCTATAACTTTCTATTTATTATTTAATGAATATCAAAATTAATCCAATCACTAACAGCTTAAAAGGCGAGATCATAGCACCGGGATCTAAAAGCTACTCACACAGAGCTTTCATTGCTGCTAGCCTAGCTGATGGTATTTCTATAATCAAAAATCCTTTAACGAACGGAGATGTTTCTAAGACAATATTCATCTTAAAAGGATTAGGAGTTAAAATATTAAAAAAAAGCGATAATGAATACATTGTTAAACGTGATAAAAATAGATATAGACCTCTCAAAAAGTACTTTGATTGTGGAAATTCTGGGACAACCATAAGAATTTTTAGTGCTTTAAGTTTATTAATCGATGGGGGACTTACACTAAAAGGAGAGTTTATAAAACTTCAAAGACCAATCCTACCCCTTCTCAAATCATTACAACAATTAGGAGCAGATTTTAAATTATCAAATAAAAGACTTAAAATTAAACGAGTTAAAGATATTTGTAATAAAATTAAGATTCAAGGAGATTTGAGTTCACAATTTATAACTGCTCTACTAATGTTATGCCCTCAATTAAAGTGTAAAAATAAAGATTATATCGAAATCGAGGTTACCCTTCCAATAGTGTCGAAACCTTTTATAGAAATAACATTGGATATATTAAACGCATTCGGAATTAATATTCAAGCAAATTTTGAAACTGGAAAGTTTTATATTACAAATGAACAGATTTATCGTTCCCAATCTTATCAAATTCCAGGAGATTTCTCCTCTGCGGCAAATGTTATAGTTGGTGCAGTTTTATCTAAAAATCCATCATCTGTCATTATTAATAATCTTGATTTTAAAAATAAGCAAGGAGATAAAAAAATAATTGAGATTCTAAAGAAAATGAATGCAAATATTAAAATCAATGAAAATAAAAATCAAGTCATTATAGATGAAACTCCAGTAAATAATCAATTGAAAGGTATTCAACTTGATTGCAGAGAAATTCCTGATTTATTTCCAATATTGTCTGTCCTTGGAGCATTTGCTGGAGGAAAAACAATTCTCTATAATGTTTCTAACATACGTTTAAAAGAAACTGATAGAGTATCAATAATGGCTCGAGAATTAAGTAAAATGGGAGTTAAGGTCATTGAGGAAGAAGATAAATTAACAATTTTTCAATGTGATGATCTTAAAGGATCTCTAATCAACCATAATAATGATCATAGAATTGCAATGGCATGTAGTATTGCTGCTTTATACGCTGATTCAAGTTCAAAAATCCAAAAAGCTGAGATTGTTGGTGATTCTTATCCTTCTTTTTTTGAAGATTTAAAAGAACTAGGAGTTCAATTTGAATAAATTTGAGATTTTTTAATTATCTAAAACTTTTTTGACGACGAGAACGTGCTTTTTTACCTCCAAATTTTTTGGGCTCTGTTCGTCTAGAATCACCACTCAACAACGAATCATCGTATTCCCTAAAAGTTTTTTCAATAGTTTTTGTACCGATAAACTTATGAATTGATTTCGCTATTGCCATTCGAACCGCATCGGTTTGTCCACTGACACCACCCCCCTTTACTTTAACATTGATATCGCATTTTTCTAATTTTGGATGGTTAACAATTTCCAGGACTTCCTGAATTCTTAATCTAGCAATTTCAGGTTCATGTAAAGATAAAGGTATATTATTAATCTTTATTTGCCCTTTTGACGGATGCTTCAATACGGCTCTCGCTATAGCTGCTTTTCTTTTTCCTGATGCTTGAATTACTTTCATTGACATTATTTAAAAACCTCTATTTCACTTTTTTTCCAACCAATTCGTTGACATAAATTTTCTAAGGTAATAAACCTATTATAATACGAAAGTCGCCTTTTTTCTGCATTCTTAATTTCATTAGCTTCTAGTTTTTGATATCTATTTTTAAAACGTTCTGGAATATCTGAAATATAAATATGTACTCTTTTAATAGCTTCTTTTCCTCTAAGCTTCTTTCTTGGTAACATTTGTTTTATGACTCTTCTCATAAATGTATCTGGTCTTCTTTCATGAAACGGACCTTTGCGTGGATTAGTTGCTGTTGATATATTTAGCTTAGCTAAA
This sequence comes from Promethearchaeota archaeon, assembly GCA_048941605.1. Classification (GTDB taxonomy): domain Archaea; phylum Asgardarchaeota; class Lokiarchaeia; order Sigyniarchaeales; family SOKP01; genus Loki-b32. The sequence goes on from JBHLNL010000016.1 coordinate 3,516, forward strand.
TACTTTTCATGAATATCCCTTTTTGTTCCACTTATGATTGCTTTTTTTGCATTTATTACTACGATATATTCACCTAATAGAGCTTTTTTCGCAATTTGAGAACAGAATCTACCTAATATTTTATCTGTAGCATCATATAATTGATATTCGATTACCATTACTTTTCACATAGCTAAGATTTTTGATATTTTAATTAAAGATCTTTACCCCACTTCCTTTAGGGTTTTGTTTTAACAATTCATCAATTGAAATAAGTTTACTCCCTGATGATTCAATTTTTTTTTTTGCTGATTTCGAAGACTCTAAGCAAGCAATTGTAAGATTGTGATCTAAATTGCCTAATCCTAGTATTTTTCCTGGAACTACAATAGTATCATTTTTTTTTGTTTTTTTGTTAATACGGTATAAATTTGCACTAATTCTGTTCCTTCTAGGACCACTTAATGTTTTTGAGACTTTTTTCCAAATCCTTATCTTAGTCTTCCATAAATCTCTAATTAGTTTTCGAACATAATAATTGCTTGGACCAGAAATTTTGTGAGACATTAGAAAGCTACTACTCTTATTTTAATTCTATAAATCTGATATCATAAATTTTTAATATTATAATAATTTTTTGATAACTCACGATTCTATTTCTACTTCCTCAAGTCTTTCAACAAACTCATCAATTTTTTCTAAAAAAATTTCAAATGTTTTTTTCATGATTATATCAAAAGGAAGTACTCCATCACTCTCAACTAAAAAGATGTAAACATTATCTTTCCATCCTACTTTAATAGCCTCTTCCGGACAATCATTTTGACAAGAATTACAAAGAGTGCAGGTTTTCCAATAATCTTCTAATAAAATCGGTGTTTTCTTATTAGAAAAATCATATAATTCTTCTGGACACATTCTTGAAACAATACACTTGTCTGGGCATTTTATACATTTAGAATTATCAAAATCAATTTGGGGATAAAACCTATAGAAAATGTTTGAAACTGCTTGCCACTTGACATGTTCTTTTGCAATTCCTAATACAGCATATGCTTCGATAATTACTTTATCGCTTTTATCAATTTTCACGATTGGAATATTTGGATCGACAGGAATGATTTTTGGATCATTAGATTTTAGATCTTTTGAATAGATTTCCATAGGTGTATTTGTTGTATTAGTAACCTCACAAGTTAGAGATACTTGGCAAAGAGCGCACCCGTATCCTCCACAAGAGCAATCACGAGGAAGTTTATAGGTTTTTAAATCAGTAGTTAAAGGGATTAATCCCAATCGATGCGAAATAATCTCATCATAAAGAGGAGAATCATTTTTTAATATAATCACCTCATCAACAGCCATAACAGGGATTTCAGAAAGAATGATTCGGCGAATAGCATTTGCCATTTCAACGGATATACCTTCAACTACAAATATAAGATTCCTATTATTTTTTTCAAGAACTTCGAGACTCATAACATTCATTTTTGAAAAGTATAATAGGTCATAAATGAATCGCTTAAGATAAGTTTTATCATTCTATTGAAAAAATAAGATAAATTTTGATTAATAAAATTTTAAGTATTCATACGCTTTACTTTGAGATTGAAAACAATACCCTATCTCTTGGAAATCCTTTTTAAATTCAATAACTTCATTCTTTATTTTTTTTGGGTCTTTTTTATCAATCAATAATTTTTTGAAAAATTCTGCAATATCAACCATTTCACCCTTACCCATTCCGAGTCTTGTTATTTCAGAAGTACCCATTCTCAAACCTCCTGGATTCTGATAATGTCTGCCCTGTGCGATATCATATGGTAATAGATTACGATTAAGAATTATGTTTGCTGATTCTAATAACTTTTCAATGTCTCCTCCTAATCCAATAGTTTTCTCAAATTCTGTAATATCTACTACAAGCTGATGAGATTCAGTAAAACCTTTATGTTCCATCAATACTTTTAACCCTTGGTCAGATAAAGCTTGCCCTAGAGCTTTTGCATTTTCAATTACATTTTTATGATATTCTTTTCCAAATTCTAGCATCTCTGCAACAGCAACTGCCAATCCAGCAACATTATGAAGATGATGATTAGATAATAATGCCGGAAAAGCGCAAGATCTAAGGGTATCGACTAAATCTTCTCTATTTGAAACTAAAGCACCGTGTTGAGGGCCTGGAAGTGTTTTATGCGTGCTCATTGTCATAACATCTGCTCCTTCTCTTAAAGGATCTTGGAAATATCCTGATCCTATTAAACCTGCTACGTGTGCTGCATCATAACCAATATGAGCTCCAACTTCTCTGGCAACTTCACCAAGTTCTTTAACAGGATGAGGGAATAAAAACACAGAACCCCCAAATAACACTAATTCTGGTTCAAATTCGCGAATAATTTTCGCTGAAGCATCAATATCAAGATTCATTTCATCATTATCAAATGCTAAATACTCAACATCTATTCCTCTTGTCGTTCCAGCAGTCCCAAATATTTCTCTGCCACTTTTAGCAAATCTTGGACCATGCGATATATGTCCTCCTCGAACAATAGACATACAACACATTTTACCATTATTATCTGAAGTAAAGGCATTATACATGACTAAATTTGCTACTACTCCAGAAACTGGTCGTACATCGGCATGTAAACAATTAAAATATTGTTTTGTAAGTTCCATACAAATATCTTCAATCTGATCAATATAAATACAACCAGCGTAAACTCTCTGCCCGCTCCATCCTTCAGCATAGCGATGTGAAAAATCAGAAGCACATGCTTCATCCACAGCTGGACTTGTTATATTTTCAGAGGCAATTAGAGGAATTGAATTTTGGAGCCATAAGTGATGTTTTAGTAAAATATTTCGAATATCAACTACTTTTTTATTCAACTTTTATCAATTCTTTCCTTTAATTTTAAACATTATTTAAATTATAACTTTACAATTTTTTTAAATTTTTTTCAGATTTCCAAATATTTTGATAAAGAATCTTTATAGAAATAAGAGTTATTAAAAAACGGTTATAAATAAGTAAATCTGAAATGTATGATGATTTTTACTCTTTAGATTTTTCTAAAATTAGTCGAGCTTCAAATAAATTTAATTTTTTGCCCTCTTTTTGTTTTTGCAAAGCTGTTTCTAATTTATCTTGTTTTAGCTTTTCAATCATTTGATTCTTTTTTGATTTTTGATCCGATTTTGTTGGTGGTTTTTTTGCTGGTCTATAAGGTTTTTTACCTCTATAAATCTTTTTACTTTGATTCATAAGCTTTAAGTATTGCTCATGAAATCTATCAGCTGTTTTCTTATTTTCAATTAATTCTTCTTCAAATTTCTTCTTATCTTCTTTTAATTTGTCAACATTTTGAAACTCTTGTAACATTTTAGAATGATTTTCTTGAGATTTGTCAGACCATTTATTTAATTGCTCATAGATTTTGTTAAGATTAATCTTTACAATTTCAATCTTTCTTTCAATTTTAAAAAGCTCACTATTTCTTTGTTCTGAGAAAAACTCTTGTTTCATTGCTGCTAATTCTCTTATTTTATCAATTATTGTGTTTTCTTCATTTATATCTAGTTTCTCTGTTTCAATTCTTCTTTCTAAATTGTCTATTTTACGTTCAATTTGTTTTATTGAGAGAATTTGTTTATCGTCTATACTATCTTTCTCTGATTTTTGTAATTTCTTCTTTTCTTCTATTAAATTATCTAACAACGTTTTATATTCAATTTTTTTTTCTTTTAATTGTTTAACCTTATTATTCCAATAATCTCTCTTTTTTTTGTATTTTTCCTTAGCTATTTTTAGACGATTTGCAATTTCTGTCTCAATCTCTTGGAGATTATTGATATATTCTTTTGTTTTTTCATTTAATTCGTCTCTTTTTTGCCGTAAATGTTCGATCTGGAACTGAAGATCTCTAAAAGATATTCGAGATGTTTGAGTGTTCTGGTTTCCTTCTTTACTCATAAATTAATTCATTAAAGAGTATTTATAAAAAAGAATTTTATAAGTCTAATATTATTGAGAGTTGTATATTTTTTATATATTTTTTGTAAATAAATTAATAATAAAAGAAAGATTTCTTATAAAGAATTAAAGATTTAGACACTTTTGAAACAAAAAAAGACATAATTTAGAATGAGCTCTGAATTTATTAAGGAAAATGATTTGATCTTTTTGATTCTTGATGAAAAAAGAAGGTGGCTAGTTCAAGTAAAATCTGGTGATAATTTTCATACTCATAGGGGAATAATTGAGTTCAATGATATAATTGGAAAGAAATTTGGTTCGGTTGTCTTTTCAAGACCTTTTAAAACGCAAGGTTATAAGTTCTATGTATTAAAACCAATACCCTCTGATTATATTCTTCATATGTCTCGAAAAACTCAAATTATTTACCCCGAAGATGCTGGATTAATTCTAACGTATTCAGGAATCGGACCGGGAAGCCGTGTCATAGAAGCAGGATGCGGTTCTGGCGCTCTTACTTGTATATTAGGAAATTTTATTCGTCCTAAAGGCCATGTTTTTTCGTTTGATATTAGCGAAAAATCACTCATAAGAGCAAAATTAAATATTAAAAAAGCTCAACTAGAAGAAGTTGTTACAATTCAATATGGAGACATTTTAAATGATGATTTTCAGCTAAAAAATGTGGATGCTGTTATATTAGATATGCCTACTCCTTGGAATGCTGTTAAAAAAGTTAAAAATTACCTGAAATTCAGTGGAACCTTAATCTCTTTTTCCCCTACAATTGAACAGGTAAAAAAAACAGTTTCAGCAATGAAAACTGACAGTTTTATTGAAGTAAATACCTATGAGTTAATAAAAAGAAAAATCCAAGTAAAAGAGAATGCTACACGACCAGAAATTAGAATGATCGGCCACACAGGATATTTAACTTTTGGGAGAAAAATTGAAGATATAAAAAATCCTTATAGAGAACAAAAACCAAAAACTCTAGAAAAAATAAATATGAATGGAATGCCTTTAAGAGAGTGATCTTTTATGGAAATTGATTATCAAGATTTTTTAAAATTAGATATCCGAGTAGGATTAGTTAATTGCTGTGAAAAAGTTCCAAAATCAAAAAACCTTTATAAATTAATGGTAGATTGTGGAGAAAAGGACCTAAGACAAATTATCACTGGAATTGCCAATTATTATACCGCAGAAGAATTGATTAATGAGAAGATTGTGGTTTTAACAAATTTAAAAACACGCACTATAATGGGTATTGAATCTCAAGGGATGCTACTAGCTGCAGATCTCAATAATGAACCTTTTTTACTAAAAATTGATGAGAGAAAACAAGTTCCCCCAGGATCAAGAATAAAGTAGTTAAAACCCTTTTAATTGAGTTCCAGTTTTGAATTCTTTCTTTTTCTTAAACCTTTCGGTTCTAAAAAAGTGTTTCTTTTTTTCAGGTAAAATTTCTAAATACTTTCTTAAAAGGTCTTCAACATATTCTTTAGTAGGTTTATTACTTATATTATTTGGCATGGATAAATATTCCAATATTTCTTTATCTTTTGAATCATAAGACAAACCTAGATTCTTCAAAGGAATATGCACGGAATGTAGAAACCATCCAGATGATTTCTCCTCATGCCCTAATACTTTTAGTATGTTTTCATTTTCCTTTTTTATTTTAATATCTAGTAATTTTTTACCAGGTTTTACTATTATAGTTGCATACTCAGGAATCTTATTCTTCGGGTCATGAATTTTCTTTAAAAATGCGTCTAATTTTTTCATCGTTGAAAGAATAAATAATAAATTCATAAATAAATTTATTATTTAGTAGATTTAGCCTATATTCTTTATTTTATCAAGGATGGTAATATGAACTCATTAGAAATTCCCCTCCGAGAAAATTATGTAATAAAAAAGAAGATTTGCGTTTTAGGGGGATTTGAGAATTATAAAGATGAGTTTCAAAAAGAATTCAGTTCAAATCTTTTACCAATAGAAAATAAACAAAATATTGGTGTAAACATAAGTAAGATTGATTTTTCATATAAAAATGATGAAATTTTTGAATTTCTTCTGTGGAATATTGATTGTAGACAGTCAAGAGCTTATTTACGTACAATTTTTTATAAGGGGGCTGAAGCCCTCATAATATTTATATCTGAAACAAAAGTTGATCAAATTCTACAGTATTTTAATGAAATTCAAGAGCATATATCATCAATAACTTTAATTTTTTGCATTATTCTTGAAAAATCGACTAAAAATGAAATTTTTCATGAATATTTTAATAATAAAGAATTTGATACAATGATTAAATCAAACAATATTCAAATTAAAGATATTAATGACTCTTCAGAATTGTTAAATCAAATTTGTTCAATTTCTTTAAAGAGGAGTGTATTTAAAGAAATGGAAAACATATATTTTATTGACTTTATTCCATTAGATCTCCTTTTCATTCATAAAGATATCACAGATGAATGTAATGATTATTATGAACCAGAAACTCGCAGCGAAAATTTCAAACAAATCATAAATATAGATCAATTAACGACATATCTCTTTAAATTAAAATTGAATGTTAAATTTGAATCTGATAATTGGTTGAAATTTAAAAATAAAAAATTCGGTACTTTTTCAATATATCTTAAAAATGGTAATGTGTATTTATTCCCTAAAATATGTGAAAAATGCAAGAGAAGCAAATGTTTAAAACTTAAAAAAGCACCATTTTTTATATGCATTGAAGCTGAAGAATCAATCGGATGGACAAATATTAATGGTTTTGATCAGCCTGAACTCCTTATCTTAGCAAAAATACTTGCATTAATCGAAGGGAATGAAAATAACCTACCAAGATCGATATTAAAACAAATTAGAAATATTAACTATTGCGAAAAAGGTAATATATAAAAAATGACAACTGAATTGATGACATTTGAATTACAAACAAAAGCCTATTGTGACATAATCAATATAACTGAACAAATTCAAAAATGCATAAATAAGAGTAAAATCAATGATGGAATTGTAAATATTCATGTAGCTGGTTCTACAGGAGCGATTTCTACAATAGAATATGAACCAGGGCTCGTAAAACACGATATTAAAGATTTATTAGAAAAACTGATACCATATGATAAGAATTATGCACATCATAAAACTTGGCATGATTATAATGGAGCAGGACATCTAAGAAGCTTTCTAATAAAAACATCTCAGGTGTTCCCCTTTAGAAATCAAAAATTGATTTTGGGAACTTGGCAACAAATTATATTTATTGAATGTGATGAAAAGGCAAGATCAAGAAAGATATATTGTATGATTGTGGGCGACTAAGTATTCTTATAAAATTTAAAAAAATAAATAAAATTAAATTTATTTAGGTTTTGCGTTTTTTATTAAATTATCCAATTCAGAGATTATTAATTGGTATTTGTCACGTATTCGAATTTTCTGGAATTTATCTGTGAGATCCATAACTGATTTATCAAACTCCTTTACTTTTTCAGTAAAAACAGGGATTTTTTTCATTGTCTTATAAGTATTTTCTATTAAACTGATCTGATACTCTAAATTTTCCAAAAATTTATTTTCTAACTCTGTCAAATACATCATCCTCTTTTATGAATTAAATCATTGAGTAAAATCAGAGCATCAGCTTTAAAAAATATAAATATCATATAAATATCATCAAAATATCTCTAAAATCACCAATCTTTAAGTAAATTTTCTCATTAATTTGAGAATAGGGACATAAGAGTATTATTTAGATATGATCACGATATTATACGCATCAATATAAACAATAAAGCTAAAATTAAAATTTAAAAACTCGATTTTACTTTCACAGAAGTTTAAATTAATATAAACTATTATTTTATTAAACTCAAAAATAGCTAATTAGAACAAGTGGAATTTAAATGGAAGGTTTATTAAAGATTATCGTAAGTGGCCTTGATAATGCAGGAAAGACTTCGATCCTAACAGCCTTGGATAAAAAATATGATTTCGCAAAAGATATTGTTCAACTTAAGCCTACAATTAGAGTAGAATATCATAAAATGAATTTTTTAAGAAGCAATTGTGTATTCTGGGATATGGGTGGTCAGGAAACATATCGTGAAATTTACATTAATTACCAAGATGTTTATTTCGATTCTACTGATTTACTTATTTATGTAATAGATATTCAAGATCCTGATAGATTTAATGACTCCATTGATTACTTAAATGCGATTTTAACATTTTTCTCAGAAAGTAAAATGACGGTTCCAATAATAATAACTTTTCATAAATTTGACCCTGAGTTAAAAGCTGATGAAGAGACCTTAGCAAATATTAAAAAACTAAGGGATAAAATATTGAATGACTATTCTAATTTCAATATATTATTTCAACAGTCTAGTATTTATGACATTATCTCAATTGTCCAACTAGTCTCATATGGCCTTTCTGTGTTTGATAAGAAATTTTTTGAGCTTTCAGAGTTATTGGAATATTATTTGAAGATTTTTAATTCTCAAGCTCTAATACTATTTGACAGAAATGGTATTATTATTTCTGAATTTTATAATGATATTGCCCCAGAAACATACGTTGAGCTAATAGAAACCATTAAAGAGCATCTTTATATACTTAAACGGATGGATGAGGAAAAAACTGAAGGAAATTTCGATTTTACTTCAAGTGAAGGTAAACTTTTTTCATATTTATTAAGAAAAAAAATAAAAAATGATATATTTTTCATATCAGCTGTTCTTAAAGAAAAACAAAAAGAAAAATTCTTTGAAAGATTTCCTGAATTTCTTGATGATCTTGTTAAGATTTTAGATCAAATAATATAATCAAATTTAAAGGAACAAGACAACCTTTAATCTATTTTTAGAAGATTCCGAGCTTTATCAAGAAGTTTTTCCTTTTTCTTTCTATGATTCTTTACAAATTTTAAAAATTCTTCATAAAGCAGTAATTGAGAGAAGTTAATTTCTGAGGTATTTGAAATCTAATTTTTTAAATTTAACAAACGCATGCTTTCCTGCCTTAATTTGTAATTCAGACAAGATTTCATTCAATATTTTAAAAAACTGGTATTTTTGAAGATCGATATTTACTTTCATTTTGATCATATAGGCAGATTTATTAGTTTGGGGTATTTTTACTCTCATATAACCTCCAGGAGTGTACAATCTATCAGTTTTTATCTCTAGTTCGGCAAATATCCCAAATTTAGATAAAATGTCAAAATATAATTTCCATTGCTCTTCATTACTCGGAAGTGATATTGGTTTTCGATTCTCATATAATGTAATACTATCAATATTCAAATTATTTTCATTTATTTTTCCATATAATCCGAATATCCAAAATAGTCTCCAAAGAATATCTTTTCTTATTAAATAATGTTCATAACCTGCAACAGTATCGATGCCTTTAATACCTAAATTAGAATTTGCAATTTCAATAAATTTCTCATATATTTTGTGATAATTTTTATTCTTAAATTCTCCTTTTATTTTAGCAATTTCCGTTTTTTCAGACACAGATTTAGGATTTTTAATTTGACTGTCATGTAAATCGCTACGGATTTTCTTAAGATTTGTCATAGAATCAAACATTCTAATATAACGGTCATAAGTCTTATCATCAATAGTGCTTTTTATTTTTTCAGATATGTTTTCCCTTGTGAAATCATTCCTGGCAACAGTGTTCGCACATGGGAATCTTCCACAATAAGCACAATTATCAACTTCATTATAGATCCCACATTTTCTCGTACGACAATTTTTCAAAAAGCCATAAAAAGGATGTTTTGGTAATTCTCCATTTGGAGTTAAACAGCCAAAACAACCTTCCCATTCATACTTAACTGGTTTAAATCCAGTATATTTCTTAATTTCATCAGAATATTCCTCCCAATTTTCTTTACTGATTTTTTTACGCATAAAAATTGACCAAGGACATTCTGAACATAAGTTTCCACATCGCGAGATTATCTGCTCCATAACTCCATCACTATTCTGTTTTAATCCCAATAGTCTTTTAAATATTAACATATTTTAGATTTTTCTATTTATTAAAAAAAAACTAAATTAAGTTAATAGGATTAAAGTAATATTACTCAATCTTTAGAAGACTTCGAGCTTTATCTATAAGTTTTTCTTTTTTGCTTCTATGGTTTTTTATAAACTTTAAAACTTTTTCAACACACTCTTGTTTATGATCACCACACATTAACTCGCCTTTAACGCACATTTCAAAGTCTTTAGCTAATTTTTCATCATCTTCCTCAAAATGGTACATTAACATTTTATAAACCATGCACTTTTGAGGTTCACCACCTAATTCTTTCTGTTCTGTCAAATTTTTTCTCCCTCCAGTAAGCGCGCCCTTAACTTTCTTTTCAATAGATTCTAAAGGTTCGTTGAATGTAAAATAACTATTCGGGCTTCTCTTAGCCATTTTTTCTGAACCATCTATCCCTGCTAATAAGTAATGATATGTGGAACCTGGCAAGAAAAATTTTTTATAATTCCTTCTAGTTAAATCTCTAGTAAGACGTATATGAGGATCTTGATCAATTCCTACTGGCACAAGAGTAGGTTGTGGACCTTCTAGAACTTGTGGTAGAATTATATCACCAACTTGAATTAATGAGGAGATATAAAGCCCAAAAGTTCGTTCACCATAAATAGCGTTAAGCATATTCTGTGTAACTAGCCTACTCACCTTAAAACAAATATCTTTGACATTTGGCTCTTTTGATTGTCTCCAAATATAAGCTTTCTCTGGAGAAGGATCTAAACCAAATGCTAATATGTCAGCAATATTATCAACCGCAGTTTCTTCTGCTTCCTCCCATGGTATTCCATTATCTTCCCAGGATTCTATGTCTGCTATTCCATAATATGCCTTGCCTCCCATTTTTTGAAATTCAACGATTTCTAATGCTGTAGTTGATGTTCCTAAGTGAAACGGTCCCGAGGGTTTGATTCCGCTCATTACAGCCCATGGTTGGCCTTTTTCTATAGCTTTAAAGATAAGCCCCAAATCTCTATGCCCAAAAATAATTTTCCTGCGAATAAAACGATTCTGATTCATTTTAAGGCGTAATGTATCTGTAAATTCCTCGATCCCAAATTCCTTGATTAATCTAGTATAATCTTCTTCTTCAATTGCAGAACCACCCCACGGATCTATTTTAAAATCGTCAACCATGCTTTAAATCACTCTTTTCATATACAATGATATTAAAAATATATACAGAATAATAAATTTTAAGACAATTAAATAAAGTTCTAAAAAGCTGATAAAAATTGATGCTAAAAAATTTTCAATTAAAGTTAGATTTTTCTAAACTTTATATATTTTATAATAATAAAATATATTGATCCTACTAAATCTTCATAATTATATTTTGGTTGGTTCTTAATGAAAAAGGAGAAAGTTCTTGATGAAATTGACAGAGATATACTCAGAATTCTACAATCAAATGCTCGTACTTCTTATAGAGAGATACAGAATAGTTTAGGAATTTCCATAGGAACAATACATAATCGAATCTCAAAACTTAAGGAAAGAGAAATCATTGAGGGTTATACTCTTCGCTTAAATAACGAAAAACTTGGCTATAAATTATCATTTTTAATAAGAATCAACTGTGATGGAAAATTTACAGAAGAAATACTAAATGACATTGCAAAAAAACCTGAAGTTTGTAGTGTCTTTCATACAACTGGGGAACAGTCAGCAGCGTTAATTTGCCGCTTTAGAGAAAGCGATGATGTTCATAAATTCATCCGTGATTTAAATCAAAAAGAGTATATTACAAGAACGAATTCAAATATGATTCTTAAAGAGTACAAAAACATGAGTTTTGTGCAAATTTAATGAAATTATTATTGAATTATCAATTGTATACCAAATCAAAATGCCATATAAAACAATTTTTCACCATTAAATCCGAAAATCTTTTTAATTTTTGTGATTTAGAGATCATTAAATAATCTAATTCAATAATCAAGAATTATACAAAAGTGTAGAAAAATTGAGTAATGTTCCTATAATAATATTAAAAGAAGGTACAGAAGAAGTTCGTGAAAAAGAGGCTCGAAAACAGAATATTACTGCTATGGTAGCTATTGCGGAGACAGTAAGGTCAACTTTAGGTCCAAAAGGTATGTCCAAAATGCTTGTTGATTCTATGGGTGATGTGACTATTACTAATGATGGTGCTGAGATTCTAAACAATTTAGACATAGAAAATATTGCTGCAAATATGATGGTTAATGTTGCAAAATCTATTGACGACGATATTGGTGATGGAACTACCTCTGCGGTAATTTTTTCTGCTGCTCTGTTAAATAACGCTCTAGAATTGATCGAGCAGGATATCCATCCAAAACCAATAACTCATGGATACAAGTTAGCAGCTGATAAAGCCCTTTCCATTATAAAAGAAATAGCAGTAAAAATAACAAGTGAGGATGATGAGATTCTTAAAAATGCTGCAAAAACGGCTATGAATGCTAAAGATATCGCTCCGTTAAAAGAATTTTTTGCAGATCTAGCCTTTAAAGCAATTAAGCAGATAACAGATAAAGAAGGAAATACATTTGGAAAAGTAAATAATGTAAAAATTGTAAAAGCTCCGGGGAAATCACTTAAAGAGACCCAATTGATCAATGGAGTTTATATTCAAAAAGAAAAAGTCAATGCAATGATGCCTAAATTAATCAAAAATGCAAAAATAGCTGTTATAAGACGTAAATTGGATGTAAAGAAAACTGAATTTGATGCACAAGTTCGGATCTCCAGCCCCAGTGAAATTCAGAAATTCCTTGATCAAGAAGATAAAATCTTATTAGACTATTTAAAAATTTTTAAAGAATTAGGAGTTAATTTGATTGTAAATAGTAGTGATGTTTCTGATAAATTTGGTGCATACTTGGCAAGAGAAGGAATCGCAGCTATTAAAAATGTAGGTGAGAGTGACTACAAATCAATATTAAAAGCTATTGGTGCTAAACTCGTTGATGATTTAACTTCTCTTTCTGAAGATGATCTAGGATATGCTGAAAAAGTACAGTTTGAGAAACTAGGTGATGATGAATATACCTTATTTACAGGGTGCAAGAATCCGAAATCAGTATCAATCTTACTAAAAGGTGGACTTGATAAGATTCTAAGCACAGCTGAAGTCTCTTTAAATGATGTACTTTCTGTTATTGCCAAAATAATAGATACAAAGACAGTTGTAGCTGGAGGAGGAGCAATATATATTGAACTTGCTAAAAGAATAAGGGCCTTTGCGAACGAAATTGGCGGAAAAGAACAACTTGCTGTAAATGCTTTTGCTTTAGCACTTGAAGAAATTCCTAAAACTCTGATAAAAAATGCTGGATTAGAGGAAATTGAAAAACTAACTGAATTAAGAGCCGCTCATAAAACTGATGATGATAAATGGATTGGAATTGATACAATCACAAATTCAGTTGGAGATAATTTTAAAAGAGGAATCGTGGAACCAGCAGAACTAATTAATCATATCATTAAATCTGGTATGGAATTAGCTAATTTAATCTTAAGAGTCGACAGAATTATAAGTGCAAAAGGCAGTAAATCAGGAGGATTTTAATGGAAAAATAATTTTTTTTCAATACTATTTTTTTCAATTTTTATTTACTAAATTTTAAGTATTAATATTATGAAATCTCTATAGATTTTCTTGAGAGTCTCAACTAGTTCAAAAAAAGAAAAAATAAAAAACTTTAAACAATTCCTCAAACACACTTAAGGTAATTTATGATCTATATTACAGTAAAACATTGCGAAGAAAATATAATGGAAGCTATTAATCAAGAAAATTTGGTAAAACTAAAAGCTCTAAAAAATGAACATGTCTTGAATATTGTAGAGGAATTCATTAAATTATGTAAGCCCTCTAAGGTGACAGTTATAACAGATTCAAAAGAAGATATTGAATATGTAAGGAAAAGAGCTGTTGAGTTGGGTGAAGAGAATAATTTAAGCCTGGAAGGCCATACTATACATTTTGACGGATTCTCTAATATGGCTAATCACGATCAAGCACGAGATAAAGACAATACTCAAGTTCTAGTAAATAAAGAGGAAAAAGATTCATATCCCTGGATAAATACAATGGAACGAGAAAATGGTTTAAATGAAATCTTGGAAATAATGGATGGATGTATGAAAGGTCATGAATGCGTAATAAGGTTTTTTTGCTTAGGACCAAAAAATTCTAAATTTTCCATACTGGCTCTTCAATTAACAGACTCTTATTATGTAGCACATTCAGAGGATATACTCTACAGGTCAGGCTATGAGGAATTTAAAAAATTAAATGGATCAGATGAATTTTTTTATTTTATTCACTCATCAGGTGAATTAACAGGAGATCCTCCAGTGACTAAGAATCTTGATAAAAGAAGAATATACATAGATTTAAAAGAAGGGCGTGTACTTTCAGTAAATAATCAATATGCTGGAAATTCACTTGGGTTAAAAAAACTCGCTCTGCGTTTAGGTATTTATAAAGCTAATAATGAAGATTGGTTAACAGAGCATTATTTTATAATGGGTGTTCAACCTATTAAAAAAAATAGAATTTCATATTTCTGTGGTGCTTTCCCTTCTGCATGTGGTAAAACAAGCACTGCTATGCTACCAGGGCAAACTATAGTAGGTGATGATATCGCGTATCTTAGAGTTTGGGAAGATGGATATGCACATGCAGTAAATATTGAAAAGGGCATCTTTGGAATCATTAAAGATGTTAATGCAAAAGATGATCCAGTAATATTTGAAGCTCTTACAACTCCCCGAGAAACAATTTTTTCTAACGTGTTAATTAAAAATGGAACCCCATATTGGATTGGAGATGGAAGAGAAATCCCAAATGACGGATTAAATTTCTCTGGTAAATGGTATAAAGGAAAGAAAGATAATAATGGTAAAGATATTCCTCATGCACACCCTAATGCTCGTTATACAATTGGTATTGAAGAATTAGAAAATGCAGATCTAAATTTACACAATTCAGAGGGAGTACCCGTTCATGGTATTCTTTATGGAGGTCGAGATAGTGATACAATGCCTCCTGTACTCGAAAGCATAGATTGGGAGCATGGAGTATTTCTGGGGGCCTCAATTGAGTCAGAAACAACCTCTGCTACATTAGGTGCGGAAGGAGTAAGAATGCAGCAACCCATGGCTAATCTTGACTTCATGGTCGTTAGTTTGGGAAATTATCTCAAGAATCACCAAGGATTTGGCGAGAGATTGAAATATCCTCCAAAAGTATTCGCTACTAATTATTTTCTTAAAAATAAAGGTGGAAATTATTTAAATGGTATTTTAGATAAACTTGTCTGGGTTATTTGGGCAGAAGGTCGAGTTTATAATGATTATGAGGCTATTAAGACACCAATTGGCTATATCCCTAAATATATCGATTTAAAATCTCTTTTTAAACAATATCTTGATAAAAATTACATAGAAAAAGACTACATTGCACAATTTTCAATAAGACCTAGAAAAATCTTAGATAAATTGGCTCGTATTGAAGCTATGTATACAAAAGAAAAAGGAGTACCAGAATTTTTTTGGAATGTTCTTAATTATCAAAGAAATATATTATTAGAATTAAGAAATGAATTTGATTATGAAGAAATCTCTCCTTTATTATTTTAAAAAAATTATCTTATAATAAACTTTAAACTAAATACTTTAGTCCTTCTCTAACTTTAAAGGTCTTTGAAATCCTATCTATCTCAATAAATCTCTTAATTTCTAAATTGTTTAAGAAACTTCGCATTTCATCAACATTTTTATTTAGTTCAATTCCTAATCCTTGGATATCAGTTTCATAAGCACGAAGAGTTTGAAGCAATGAAGAATATTCTTCATAGATATGATTTACTAAATATGTGATTGATTCTTTAATATTCAAACCTGTTTTTGTACTTGTAGGAAAAATTTTACTATCTTCAGGTATATAATTTTGTGAACGAACGACTTGTGAAGACCGAGCGCCCTCAATATCCTGTTTATTTGCCAAAAATACTATTGGAGTATTTGGAGGCAATATTTTCCTAATAGAATTTAATATCATAATTGCACTATCATCTTTTTCAGGAGCAGCAGCGTCAAACAAAAACACAATTCCATCTGAGCCACTCGTACAAATGTTTCTCATAACAGAAAATCTTAGGAGCCCTGGAGTTCCAAAAAGAAAGACATCAAACCCGTTTAACTTTACACTCCCTAAATCCATCGCAACTGTATAAAACTTCTCATCTTTGCCTTTTGCTTCTACATTTAATGCATTATCATCTAAAGCTTTTATATAACTTGATTTTCCTGATTGAAGTGGCCCAGAAACTAAAATCTTTATTGTTGTGTCACCAAACTTTTAATAATGCAATTGAAACTTGAATTAACTTATTTTATTTAGATATTTAAAGGTATAATATACTTAGATATTATATTAATTATTTTCCCAATAATATTTTCAATAGTTAATTGGTGGTTTAAATATTAATATCTTCTTTTTCATTTCAAGTTTTCGTCAAGAATTAGAGAATTTTGTTTTATCCTTGAATTTTAACAACAACCAAAAAATTGAATAACGTACTAGAATAAGTGATTTGACAAAAAATTATCTTTTTGTACGAAATTAGTCATTTTATAAAAATTACTTTATCAAAGAGATAATTCTCAAAATCAATAACTTTTCAATAAAATTTGATCAACAAGTAACCTTTTCTGTAAAATTTCGTCTTAAAATATTTGGATTTAATCATAAGTAGAAAGCCTTATAAATAATTCTGTCAATAACTATCAATAAAAAATATATGAGTTTATTATCAAAATTAAAAGCAATTTTCAAAAGTGATAGATTATTTCTAACAAATTAAGAAATTTAAACAAAATCTTAATAAAAAATTGAAGGAAATGTAAAAGTTATGAATAGTAATATAATGGTAATTGGAGGCGGAATTTCGGGAATCGAAGCAGCATTATCTTTGGGTGAACAAGGATATAAAGTGATATTAGTTGAAAAAACTTCTTCAGTAGGAGGTAGAATGGCACAATTGGACAAAACATTTCCAACATTAGACTGCTCAATTTGTATACTTGCTCCTAAAATGGTTGAAAGTAGTAGGCATCCTAATATAGAATTACTAGCTTATTCTGAAATTCAAAAAATCTCAGGCAAGGCAGGAGATTTTAATGTTAAAGTTAAAAAAAAAGCCAAGTATGTAAATTGGGAGGTATGTACTGGTTGTGGTGCATGTAGCGAAAAGTGTCCTATGAAAAAAATATCTTCTGAATTTGAAGAGGCAATGGGATACCGTACCGCAATATATATTCCTTTCCCTCAGGCAGTTCCACGAAAGGCAGTAATAGATGCTGAAAAATGCCTTTATTTTACAAAAGGGGTATGTAAGTTATGTGAAAAGGAATGTGAAGCTGGGGCAATAAATTGGGAAGATAAGGATGAATTTGTTGATTATAATGTAGCATCTATAATTGTAGCTACAGGTTATGATCAGCTTGATCCTTCAGTTTTAGATAGGTATCATTATGGAGAATATCCAAATGTAATTACTGCAATGCAATATGAAAGATTACTAAGCGCATCCGGTCCTACAGGAGGGGAATTACTTCGTCCGTCAGACAGGGAACATGCTCAAAATATTGCATTTGTAGCATGTGTAGGATCACGAAATGAAGATCTTTGTGCTTATTGCTCAAAATTTTGTTGTATGTATATGGCTAAAGAAGGAGTTGTTACCAGAGAACATGCTTCAGATACAGATGTAACTATTTATTTCAACGATATAAGAGTTATCGGAAAAAATCAAGAAGAATTCATAGAAAGAGCTAAAGAAGAATATAATTTGCACTATCATCATGGCATCCCTGGAGATATAAGAGAAAATCCTGAAAATCATAATTTATTGGTAAAATCAGCGAATTTAGATACAGGGAATGTAGAAACTAAGGAATATGATCTAGTTGTATTAGCAAATGCAGTAAAACCTAGAAATGATGCTGAAGAATTAGCTAATAAATTAGGAATTGAATGTAATGAATTAGGATTTTTTAAAACCGAAAATTCCACCGAAGACTTAAAATCTACTCGAGAAGGTATATTTGTTACTGGATCATGCCAATCTCCAGATGATATTGCTAATTCTGTGGCGAAAGCTGGCGGAGCTGCTTCATTAGCAGCTAGTTATGCTGTCCCTTTAAGTGAGGAAGAGAAAAAGGTTGAATTACCTCCTTTTCGAGATGTAAAATCTAGTGATAAAGCAAAAATTGGCATATTCATATGCAGATGTGGAATAAACATTGGTGGATATGTAGACGTACTTGATCTTGTAGAATATGCTAAAACTCTACCTAACGTTGTTTTTGCTATGGAAAATAAATATAGTTGTTCTCAGTTGACACAAGATATTATTAAAGAGAAGATTAAAGAACTTGATTTAAACAGAGTAGTAGTTGCTGCCTGTACTCCACGTACGCATGAACCATTATTTCAAAAAACAATAAGAGAAGCGGGATTAAATGAATATCTATTTAATTTCGTCAGTATTCGTGAATTAGATTCATGGGTACATATGCATGACAATCCAAGAGCTACAGATAAAGCAAAAGATCTTATAAGAATGGGTGTGGCAAGAGTCACTAATCAAAAACCCGAATATAAAATCAAAGGCAATGTAGTTCCAGAAGCTTTAATTGTTGGTGGAGGAATTTCAGGAATAAGTGCCGCTATAGAGATAGCTAACAAAGGATTTAAAGTACACTTAGTAGAGAAAGATAGTAAAATGGGAGGACAATTGAACTTGATATATAAAATTAATTTCGACCGAATTGATTCAAAGCAATTCTTAGAAGATAAATTGAATGAATATAACAAAATGAAAAATATCACTACTTATTTAAATTCTGAAGTTTTGGATGTTAAAGGTTCTATTGGTGATTTTAAAGTAAAAGTGAGAGATAAAGTTGAAGATAAAGAATTAAACTTGAATGTTGGAGTTATCATCACCACAACAGGCGCTTATGAGTATAAACCTAAGGATTGGTATCATTATGGTGAAAATGAAAATGTTATGACTCAGTTAGAATTATCTGAAAAGTTAAAGACTAATCAATTGAAAGATGGAGAAACTCTTGTGTTCATTCATTGTGTTGGATCTAGGCAACCGGAAGGAGGTAAAGGAGTAACTTATTGTTCCCTAATATGTTGTTCTGAATCAATCAGACATGCCTTATATGTAAAAGAGAACTATCCCAATTCAAATCTTTACGTGTTATATCGTGATATCCGAGTAGGAACTGATGAAGAACCATATTATTGGAAAGCTAGAGAAAATATTAATTATATACGATTTAATGATTATCCAACCGTTGATCCTAAGAATGGAAAATTACTGGTAAATGTAAAAGACATCCTTACTCAAATAGATTTGAATATTGAAGCTGATAAAGTTGTATTATCAACTCCTTTAATACCAAATGATACTCAAAGATTGGGGGAAATGATAAAATGTGCGAGAGATCAAAATGGTTTTTTCTTAGAAGCACATATAAAGTTAAGACCTGTTGATTTCGCAACTGATGGAATTTACTTAGCGGGAACATGTCATGGCCCAAAAGGCATTGCAGACTCAATTTCACAAGGAAGAGGTGCTGCAGCTCACGCATTAATTCCTCTTATTTCTGGAGAGGTCGAGAATGAACCGTTAGTTTCAGTAGTAAATCCTGCTCTATGTATTGCCTGTCAAATGTGTGAGGAAGTATGTAATTTTGGAGCTATTGGTGTCAATTTTGATAACGATATACTAGTTTCTGAATCTAATCCTTTACTTTGTAAAGGATGTGGCGATTGCTCTGCTGCATGCCCGGCAGGAGCAATTACTATGAGTCATTTTGCTGATGAACAAATTTATCCTATGATTCAAGAGGCTCTAAGGGGAGAATTTGTTGATGAACGACCTCGAATTGTTGCATTCTTGTGTAATTGGTGTAGTTATGCTGGTGCAGATACGTGTGGAGTAAGCAGATTCCAATATCCTACCAATATCAGACCAATAAGAGTTATGTGTACGGGTAGAATTCCCAAACATTTCATTTTACAAGCCTTTTTAGAAGGTGCAGATGGTGTTTTTGTTGGAGGATGCCATATTGGGGATTGTCATTATTTAGAAGGTAATTATGATATGTTAAGGAGATATAATGAAGTGCATGAAATTCTAGAAAAAGTTGGTATCAATCCTGATCGATATCGACTTGAATGGGTTTCAGCAAGTGAGGGAAAACGTTTCTCTGAAGTGGTCACCGATTTTGTGAATAAAGTTAAAGAACTTGGCCCCATTACGAAAACTGGTGATAAAATTGAACCTAAAAAAGAAAGAGCAAAGGAGGGGGTATAAATTATGTCTGAAATGATAAAGAAGAATGCTGATGAATTAGACCATTCCTTTAGATATGAAATTAGTGAAAAGGTTGGAGCAAAGTCGCTTCTAAAATGTATTCAATGTGGTGTGTGTTCATCAGGTTGTACTGTAACTGAATATGTTGATATGCAGCCACATAGAGTTGTAGCATCTTGTCTCTTAGGTTTAAAAAAGGAAGTTCTTTCAAGTGAAGCAATTTGGACTTGCTCATTATGCCATCGATGTACAGAAAGATGCCCAAAAAATGTTGATTATTCATTTATCTTAGCACTCCTTAGAAATATGGCTGTTAAAGAAGGGAAAATTCCAAAAGAGTATTCTGGCACTGTAGTTACAATCTATAATAATGGTTATGTGGTACCATATACTGGTGGACTGAAAGACAATGTTGATAGACGACGAGGAAGAATGGGATTACCAGAATTAATTCCACCAAATTTAAATGAAATCCAATTTATAATTGAAGAAACGGGACTTGGAAGTCTTGCAAGACAAGAGGAGGAAGAATCAAAATGAAAAAAGAATACGGATTCTTTATTGGATGTACCATACCGCTTAAACTTCCTCATTTAGAGAAAGCTTTTAGGGATGTGGCAGCAATTTTAGACTTGAAACTTAATGAAATGGAAGGTGTTAGTTGTTGCCCTGAACCAGTATCCCTACAATCATTAAATATTGATACATGGGTAACATTAGGAGCAAGAAATTTAGCTATTGCTGAGAAGATGGGTAATGATATCTTAACTATATGTTCAGGTTGCTATGAAACTTTAAAAACTGTGAGTGTGTTGCTTGAAGAGGATGAGGAGTATCTTAAGAAAATAAATAATATCCTAAATAAAATCAATTATAATTACACTGGAAAAACCAAAGTTTATCATTTTGTTGAATTGTTTAGCCAACCAGAATGGTTAGACAAAATAAAAAGCCTAATAATTAAACCTTTAGATAATCTAAACCTAGCTGTTCATTATGGGTGCCATTTAGTTAGACCAAGCAAAATCATGCAATTTGATCATCCTGAAAAACCAGAGAAAATAGATATTATACTTCAAGCTCTTGGGGCAAAAACGATAGAATTTGCTAATAAGTTAGAATGTTGTGGATTTTGCGCAAGATTACAGGAGGAAATTGGTGAAAAACTAGTTGAAGACAAAATGACTGAATTATGTGAGCTTGAAGAAGAAGTAGATGGATTAGTTGCTGTTTGCCCCGCTTGTACTACTCAATATGACAGGAAAGAGAAGATTTTAGCTCGAAAAACGGGTAAAGAATTAGATATACCTGTACTTTATCTAGCTGAAATGATGGCAATAGCACTTGGAGTAGATCTAGAAGATCTCAGCTTGAAGAATAGAAGTATAAAACCCAACAAGTTAATCGAAAAATTAACAACCTAATAAGTGTGATTTTTTTAAAACACATTTTAAGATTAATCGAATGATATTATAATAAAAAAATTAAAAAAAAAAAGAAAAATAGGAGTAATAAATATGATAATTACACAACAAAAAGATTTAAATGAAATCTACGAGATGGTAAAAGATTACAATAAAATCTTGATCGCTGGTTGCGATGGATGTTGCCAACCACCAAGAAGTTTATCTGAAGCGAAAGTTTTAGGACAACTTTTGGAGTTAAAAGCCCGCACCGAAGGTAAAGAACTCAAGTGGAAAGCATTAACTGTTCTTCGACAATGTGATGATAGAATCGCAGCAACCACTATTCGTCCTAATATTGAAGGATTTGAAGCTATTGTATCATTGGCATGTGGTCTAGGTGTTGTAATGTTAAATAAAGTCATGTCTCAGATTATGACTTACCCAGCACAGAATAGCCATTTCGGAGGTGTTCAGAACAATGGTGAAAATAATTTTATAGAATATTGTGAGGAATGCGGAGATTGTATAATAGGTGAGACTGGTGGAGTTTGTCCTCGTGCGGGTTGTGCTAAACACCTAAGTAATGGACCCTGTGGAGGGATGGTCGATGGTATGTGTGAAGTAGGAGGATATACCATTCCTTGTGCGTGGGTTCGTATCTGGGAAAGGCTAAAAGAGTTTAATAGACTTGATTTATTTAAAAAATATCGTGGTCCTAGAGATTATAGAACTTCTACGAGTCCGAGTTATATTACAATATATAAGGAATATTCAAATGAAGAAAAACAGAAAGAGGAGGCGAAGAGATAAATGACAAAAAGACCAGCATATAGTAATTTATGTAAAGCAATAGAAGAGGGTCATTTTGTTTTCACTGGAGAGCTCGAACCGAAAAAGATTCTTAATCTAAGTGAGATTTTTCATTCTGCTGAAGAAATGAAAAAAACTGGCAAAATAGTAGCTGCTAATGTCACAGATGGACCTCAAGGAGATGCTTATATGTCCTCCCTAGTACCAAGTTATCTTATTCAAGAAAAAGTAGGAATTGAAGCAGTTTGGCAAGTTACTGTTCGAGACCGCAACCGAGTTGCCCTTTTTGGAGATGTAATAGCAGGTGCAGTGTTAGGATTGAAAAATATATTAACACTTACTGGAGATCATACTGCACTAGGTGATCATAAAAAAGGCAGAGCTGTATATGATATTGATAGTACACAGTTTGCTGAAATGCTTTCTATGATGATTGATGAAGGAACTGACTATGAAGGTAATGAAATTGAAGGAGGTAAAATTGAGATGAACTTTGGGTGCGTAGCTAACCCAAACAGTAACCCTAGAGAACCAGAGATTTTCAAGGTAGGTCGAAAAGTTGAAAAAGGAGTTGATTTTATCCAAACTCAAACAGCTTTTGAAATTGACCAAGCAAAAGATTTTCTTAAGGATTTAGAGCAATTCAATGTTCCAGTTTTATTGGGGATTTTCCCACTAAAGTCGCACGGAATTGCCTGGTATTTCGATAATTTTATACCTGGTGTTTCAGTACCGAAAGATCTTCTTAAAGCACTTAAGAAAGCAGAAAAAGATAATAAAGGCAATAAACCAGCGAAATATGCTGCCCTCGATAAAATTAATATTGAATTTTTTGAGCCCTTTATCAAGGAGATTAAGAAAACCACAAAAGCAGCTGGGGTTCACTGTATGGCGGTTGAATATGAGAGATTATTCGATCCTTTGCTTAAGGAATATCCCAAATACGTGAAATAGGTTTTTATAAAGTGAAAAATTACCAATATTTTTTATATTATTTAATTAAAATTAAATTTTTTTTGAAAATCCAAATTAAAACAGAGGTTATAAAACAAAAATGAAAAACCTTGATGATAAGGATAAACGAATCCTTGAAATGCTTCTTGAGGATTCTAGAAGACCATACCACGAAATCGGAGCAGATTCAAATGTAGATTTATCTGAATCTACTGTAAGAAAAAGAGTTATCAAGCTTCAGGAAGAAGGAGTAATTGAAAAATTTACTATAAAGATCTGTCGTGAAGATGAAAGATGTATTATTGCTTTCATTACACTTATTCCAAAAACTCAAGCTGAGACAAAAGAATTGTTAAGAGAAGCTCAGATCCTTCCTCAGTGTGAAGAAGTTTACTTTCTCGCTGGAGAATGTGGAGTTTTAATTAAAGTTAACGTACCAGAAATTATTGAATTAGATGCGTTAATAGAGTCATTTCGTGCTCGTGCTGATGTAAAAAGCGTTGAAAGAGTATGTGTAGTGCTAAGACCTATAAAAACAGTTTCTCAATCTGAAGGTCGAATAACATAAACATCTATTCAATATTCTATTTTTCTAATTCCTGTAAGGAAATAAGTTCCTAAACTAACAGAAATACCTAAAATGGATAGTAAAACAAAGAAATTGACAATTCCCATTAAATTAGATAATGGGCCTGCTACTAACATTCCAAAAGGCATTATTGCAAAAGATAATGTTGCATCAATTGAAAATATTCTACCTTGTTTATCAGGAGGAACAGCGGTTTGTAAAATTGTAAAATATACAGGGAGTCCAGTAGCTAGAGTGAACCCTCTAATAAATTCCCCTATTCCCATCATTAGAAATAACCCTGTTGGAGCTAACGCAACAAATAAGTAACCTATAAATGTTATAGTACTCCCCCCCATTATAATCAATATTTTCCTCCTCCAGTTTTTTTTAATAGATATAACTAAAGCCCCCGCTATTGAACCTGCTTGTATAAATACTAACAGCATTGCAAAATGTGCTTCTGTCCCAAAATGTGTGACTTTTACAAAATATGGCAACAAAATCCCAAAAGGAACTGAAAGAAAATTAATTAAAAGGGACCAGAGTGCTAATATAAGAAAACCAGGTGTAGTTTTTAATAAACCAATACCTTCTTTAAATTCCTTTATGAAAGAATAAGTTTCTTCTTTTTCTTGATCTCTTTCAACCGAAGGTATTGATATAAATAATAAAGGAATTAATGCTATGATAAATGTTATTACATCAATCCAAAGAATTTTATTTAATGACCAAAAAGCTATTACAACCGCACCGATAATAGGACCAATAAATCTAAATAAACCAGTAAATAGATTATTGAAACTATTCATTCGAGTTAATCTATCTTTTGGAACCATGGCTGGAACGATAGCATCAACTGTGGGCATGTGGAAAGCCTGAAAAATGCTACGAATACAATTAAATAGCACAACAATCCATACAGTCCCACCTCCTCCTAAAAATATCAAAACTAATAAAAATGTGAAGAATGCTTGTGAAAAATCTATTACAACAAGGGCTAATCTCCGATTCCATCTATCAGCAAATACTCCAGCAATAGGAATTGTAATGACTTGTGGGAGAAACGTAATAACTGCTGCAATCGATAGAAAAACTGCACTTTCTGTCTCTAAAGTGATCCACCAGATTATCGCAAATTGCACAATTGATGAGCCTAACAATGAAATTAACTGACCAATCCAAAAGAAGATATAACTTGAAAAAGTCTGATTTCTAGTAATAATGTTTATTGACTTAGTTTTTTCTAATTCCTTTTCTTGCATTATCTTTCAGTTTAATATTTTCTTAATAGTAGGAAAATTTATATTAATCCAAACGATAGTTTTATTATAATAAAACTGTTTATTTAAACGTTCGTTTTTTTCCAAAAAAATCAATCATTTGGAAATCTTTCAAAAAACAAGGTGTTTATTTGACAAAAGAAGTAAAACAAAAATCTGAGAAACTAACTATAACCGATATTGTACGCTCCAAAACACGGTTTCAAATATGCAATTTTTTAATTATATACCGAGAATTGAGTATATTAGATTTAAGTAAAAGAATTGGTAAATCTAAAAGTACAATTTATGAACATCTAAAAAAAATGCTAGATGCTGGATTTGTAAAGGTGTCTCGTGAAGAAAAATCGCGTAGCAATATCTATAGAAAGTATTATTCTTGGATTGAAAAAGGATCAGAAATAACAAAACCAGAGAAATTCAGTGAAGAGTATTGCAGAGCTAAAATTGATACTCTAAGATCTTTTGCTGTTTTAAACCAAAGTATTCTAAAACACTGGATTGATTTCTTAGAATCATTGAAAAAAGAGATTGGCATGGGAAACTTAGAGAATGTACTCAGTGTCTTTAAAAAGACATTTGCAGATGAAGATAATAGACCCGCACATCATTCAGTTGCTTTTTATACTCCTGAAAATGCATCTCTATTCTATAATAAGACTCGTCTACTATATAAAGAAATCCCAGATGAAGTAGAGAGTAAAAATGATGAAAATCCATATTACGGAGGTATGATGTTGTTGCCTATCAGATTAATCCTAGATTATTTGTATCCTATCGAAAAAACTGAATGGAAAAAAATAAACTAAATATCTATAAGCCTTGGATTTTTCCGTCCTTGAGTATAACCTTATCTTTAAGTAGATCAGGGTTTTCCTCTAAAGTTTTTTCTAAAAGCTTTTTGTAGTTTTCCCTTAATTCAATGGTCCTATGAGGTGGTTTTTCACCAATTCCCATTTGAGCTAATTCTATTATATGATACGTTTCTATATTCCTTTCTCGTGCAGGGGTTGCTAAAGATAAGCATCCCGTACAACTTACAGCCATCATTTTAGCGCCAATCTCTTCAGCTTCTGTTATCCTCATTCCTGTAATTTCTTTGTATAACTCTTTATTTGAATCTGCAACTGAAGACGCGCAACAAAGAGTCATTTTTCGATTATGCTTCATTTCTACCACCTCATATCCTAAAATTTCCAGTAATTCACGTGGTGCATTATAGACTTCTTCATCTAAACCAAGCCACGCACAAGGGTCATGAAAAGTAATCCTTTCATTTCTTTTATTGGTAAATTTAATTTCATCCTTATGATACTTTTCAAGAAGATATTGACTAAAAGTCTGAAATTCAATACCACCCTTAAACTCTGGGATAAGATTTGAATATATACCTTTCATCATTCCTAAGCATCCAGGACAAAACATAATGAATTTTTTAACTCCAAGACGCTTAAATTCATCTAATAATGATTTGCCTTTTATTTTTACTTCATCATCACCAAACATTGTTACAAAACCTCCACAACAATATTTAGCGCCCCCAATTTTTGGTAATCCTTCTAGCAATTTGGTATTCAGTAAATCTGTTTGGATATAAGAAAGACTACAACCGAGATAAAACATTTCTTCACTTATAGGGGGATTTTGATATTCCCTAAGTTTAACTTCTTTTGTTTCGGTTTCGATTTGCATAGCGATCGTAGCTGAATTAAAAGGTATTTCTTCAGTAATAAAATAGAAACGTGGTAAGCCTTGTTTGCTAATATTCATTATGTTTATTTCTCTTATTAACTCACTAGGATTTGAATACGTAGGGCAGATATTATCACAATAGCCACATCCTATACAATTTTTAAGTGACTCATTCTTCGTTCTTGTTTCAATCATATGGATTATTGCTTCCTTAGCATTCTCTTGTGATATTTTCAAGAAGGGACATTTAAAAAGACAATTTCCGCATTGTTCACACGTTTCTTCATTAAACTTTATGGAAAAAACCTCGTATAGTATATAATTGGTAGTTTTAATACTGTGAAATTAATATGAAAAAGAATTTATTCAACTTAAAACTTGGAAATTTTTAATGTAATAGCTTCAATATTTTAACAAGATTATTCTATAAACAATAACATTTTAAAAAATAAATAATATCTAATTTCAATTTAAATATCAATTCGAATGGTAATTCAATTGAGAAAAGTTATAGATAACGTTTATATAGTTAATCCATATAATCCAAATGTTCAAGGGTGTTGTGTCTACATGGTCGACACTAAAAGTGAGGATGGTTTAGTGTTGATTGATGCTGGAATGGATATTGAACCAATACGAGCGATAGAGAAAGAAGGGTTTCATCTAAAAGATATTAAGCACTGTCTTATTACACATGGGCATATAGACCATTATGGTATCTGTTATAAACTCAAGGAATTTAACAACAATATCAAATTTTATGCACATGAGCTAGATGCAGAAGATAATGAGTTAAAAATAAGAGATCCAATTACTGCTGAAATGTATACAGAATATAAATATGAACCTATTAAAATTAATAGATTGATACAAAAAGACAACGAAATTTTGAAATTCGGGAATTATGAGTTTAAATGTATTCACATCCCCGGACATACTCCTGGATCTGTAGCATATCTTCTAGCAGTAAGTGGTAAAAAAATTCTCTTTGGCGGAGACTTACCAGGAATAGCTATTAATTTTCAAAGAGGGAATTTAGATTTGTATCTCAAATCAATGCAGAAATTACTTGGGTTAAATATTGATATCTCATGTGAAGGTCATGAAGATATAATACAACCTGCAGAAAAAGTGATAAAATTTATTAAAGGTTATATGGAATTTAACAAAAATCTTAATACTATTGTACTAGAAAATCCTTTTGATATAAAAGCTTTACTTGAGTCGGCATTGGTTTCTAATGAACTTGGTTTTTATCCAATGACAGTAGATTTTTGTAATTATGTGTTAGAAATTGAGCCTGAAAATAAAGAAGCTCAAGAACTCCTTAAAGAAGCTAACAAACACAATCCTGAAAAATTCGAATGGATAAAAGGCTTTATTAAGCGAGTTTCCAGCTCAAAATGATCAAATATAATGCTTGATAAAACGTACTTAATTAAACCAGTTCACTGCTGAAACTAATTTTTGTCTATAGTATTTTCCCAAAATTAACCTCAGGATATCTTCAAAACAATCTAAAACCCCTTCTCCGCTAATAGCTATTGTATAACGTGTCTCAATTTTTTGGAAATCATCAACTTTAATCTCTCTTAAGAATACTCTAGGATTAAACTTTTCTGGTAAATCTTGTTTATTAAATGCAATGATTATTGGTATCTCTTTAAGTGTTTCACGAAAATATGAAATAAGTTCTTGCCAGGATGCTAAATTGCGTCCATAAACTTTTTCTTGAGAATCTAGCACAAAAATTATTCCATCAACCGCACGCAATGTCACTGGTCGGGTAATAAAATAAAAATCTTGACCAGTTGTAGTATAAATGTGAAGCTTCAATTTCCATTCTTGGTTTTGGAAAGTAACTGTACCATAATCAAAGAATAGAGTCCTATTCACTGTAGATTCAATACTATGGAGCGCCTCTCCTTTACCAAAATGAGAAAATAAGGCTTTTATGGAAGTAGTCTTGCCAGAGAATGCTGGACCAAAATAAACAATTTTGATATTTAGAGTTTTATCAACATGGTCAACAATCATGAATAATAATTGAAAATTAAATTTATAAAAACCAATATTTTTTAACAGTAATAGAAGATTAAAACTAACCATTATTGAACTATATCGATTTTAAAGATAAGATCTAAACAATCAAAGGATTAAAATAGTAAAAAAAATTTAAAGTGTAGTAGATTGAGAATTTAGATAAATATAATTAGGATATAAGGTTAAACTGCTTCGCTTAAAACCTTTTCCTTATAATCTTCTCCTTCTAAAACATGCATTTCATAAATTGATTCTATTTCAATATCAGCACCTTCAAGTTTATCAAATATTTCACGAATTGCTTCAGGGTTTTTTGCATCCCATTCACAATAAAGCTTTTCTTGGTCTGCTACTGCCCAGCTTCTTACCCAATCAGCATCATCTGTACAACTTGCCTTTAACTGTTTGAATAATTGGTTTTTCTCGGGAGTAAGGTTTACCAACCCCTTTATGATCCTTTTGGTAATTGGATGAATAACAAAATATTTTGGCATTTTCATACCTCCTTTCAAATTTATTGGATTCTCAATAATTTTTTTAATTAATTCATAAGATTGTAAAACAAGTAAAAAGTATTACAGACATAGTTTTAATTATTATTACAGTCTTAGTTGACAAAGTCAAATATATAGTTGAATTTGTCAAGATTTAAATTATTATAATTATTCCATAATATGAAAAGTGATGATCCAAAAATTGGAACGAATAGGAAAAATAAGAAGTTTTAATCGATTCTATACTAATTTATTAGGGCTTTTAGATAAAACATTATTAAAAAGTCAATTCTCCTTCACTGAAGTAAGAATCATGTTCGAACTCAACCGTTTGTCAAGTGCAACTGCGAGTAAACTTGTTAAGCTCCTTAATTTAGATCCTGCTTACCTTAGTAGAATATTAAGTAGTTTTGAGGAAAAAAAATTAATTAAAAAGAAAAGATCAAGTAAGGATATGCGTAAACAACTGCTTTCTTTGACATCGGCAGGAAAAGAAGTGATTTCAGAACTTCAAGAGAAAGCAAATGAGCAGATTCAAACGTTACTTGCCAATTTATCAGATGAAGAACAAAATAAACTTGTCAATTCAATGAGTGCGATCGAGAGAATTTTAAAAGGCGAGCCTGAGAAGTCAAAATTTTATAGTATACGTTCTCATAGACCCGGTGATATTGGGTACATCACCTATCGACACGGAGTGATTTATGCTGATGAATATCAACTTGATGAGACTTTTGAAGCCTATGTGGCTAAATACATGGCAGAATTTATTGAAAAATATGATATGGTCAAAGATAAACTATGGATTGTTGAAAGCGGAACTGATATTATTGGATCAATCGCCATTGTTAAAATTAACGACAAGACTGCACAATTACGTTGGCTTCTTGTTGAACCTCATATGCGAAATAAGGGAATTGGGACGAAGTTAATGCTTGAAGCACTAAGTTTCTGTAAAAATAGAGGATATAAAAAAGTCATTTTAGGCACATTTAGTGATCTTCTAGTTGCTCGTAGGTTATATGAAAAGAATGGTTTTCAATTAATAAATTCTGAAACTCATCCTATTTGGGGCCAAAATTTAACTGAAGAACAATGGGAATTGATCTTATAATTAAAAACTAATGAATCGATTAGTATATAGTTCTTTGAAAGTTCAGTAGTTTCATCTATTTATAGAATAAAATCCTATAATTTTTAGAAAATTTTGATTTTAAAAATTAAAGCACAATCCAAGTTGATTTTTTTGAATGAAGAAGATGAGAAAAAAATTAAAAAAATAATTAATGATAGAACTGAAAGTGATAAAAAATTAAGAGATTATGACTCAAAAGTTTACAGTGCTTTTTTGAATATGGAAAAACAAACATATTCAGATGGAAATCTTAAAAAAGTTTACAAGGAATTAATAGCAGTTGGAATTTCAATTGTAATCAATTGCGAATCATGCATGGAATGGCATATTAAAGAAGCTTTAAAATCTGGTGCTTCTGAAAAACAAGTCTTAGAATCAATTGAAGTAGGAATTGAAATGGGAGGTGGCCCCGCAACAGTCTCAAGTAGGTTTGCTTTAAAATTATTAGAGTATTATAACTCTATTTAGAATTTCATATTGTATTCAAAATTCTTCAAGATATCGAATAGCAATTAGCGCGCTCCCTACTTGAATTTTTACTAGTTTTTGGATTGGAATAATTTCAAAATTAGTCTTTTTCAAAATGTTATTAATTATCTGTTCAACTCGGAGATCTACTTCAGATTTTATACTTTGGATCCTTTCTTCTAACTCAGGGTGTGTTATCATAACTTCTTCACATAATCTTGCTAGCATTCCTAAACCTAGGGAACTATAGTATCGACCTGCAACTAAATTATCAAATGCTTGAGCTACTGTTGCCTTTCCCTCATACTTTTCTGAAGTTTTAGCGTATTCAATTTCGGGCTCTAATTTTTTTCTAAAATTATCTACAAAATCAACTACTGATGTAAAAATTCTTGACGATGGTTCGCAGTACTTTTTTATAGAATTAAATTTTGCTTTGGTAAATTTATGAATTTCTATAAAAAAATCAAAAAGCTCTAATATTATCTCTCTACGATTATAACTTGAGAGAGAATCATCATCTAAGGCGTTATCATAGAAATAAGGCATTTCACAGATTAATGTAAATCCTTTTCCATCCGTTTTAGTTAAAAGATAATCATCTGAAGAAGTACCACATTTTATTAATTCTTGGGGATTTTCAACTCCATTTTTCTCATAGAAATCATACCCTTCCTTTATTCCAAACATTTGAAAAATAGCTGGATGGAGTTCCTTCAGGTATTGTGCCTCAGGTTCTCCTCGATGTATGGGTAAGTGTTCTTTTTTGACAAGTTTAATCAAATCTGGATACATTTCTTTTATATCATGGGTTACGTACCAATATACACCACAAAACCCAGCATTATGTAAACTAAACATAAAAGATGGTTTTATATCATCAATTAATTTCATTAACGCTTTTGTTTCGGGAGGTGGATCTGAGAAAATTAATTTTTTATATTCGATTGGAAATGTCCATTCAATTTGTTCATGACTGGGTGGTCTATAATAATTTCTTGCATATTTAAGTGGATCAAATTTTCCTTTAAACCATCCCTCATTAAGAGCAGCTCCATCTGAGTCTATTACCTTTATTAGATACCATGTATAACCCAACTCATCTATTAGGTTTGGATTCTCAGCAAGATATTTAGACAGGAATTCCACAGTAAGGCTTCCTATGGGCTCATTTGGATGTGGAAAAGCAAATAGTAATGCATTCTTTTTCCCTTTTCCTATTTTAAGGCATAAAATCTCTCTCCCTGAACCAGATGTTCCTAAATTGATTAATTCCACACTTTTATACTTTTCAGCAAGTTTTCTACTAGAATCATTGAGCTCATTCACCGTTAAAAACTCTTTATAATCAGGTATATTCTCTAAGATTTTATTTAAATTCATTTTTTCATGCTATTTTTTAAATTTTCGTTTTTATTTTGAATTTCTAAAGATATAAAAAATATATGATATGTGATTTTAAAATATTATTTTAAAATTTTTTTATTTCATTAAACCTCCTTATATTGCTAAGATATTTTAAATATGAAAAATAAAAAGTAGATTATATTTTAGTTTGATTTGAGATTAAGATGTTCTAAATAAAATAAAAGAAATAGAATTATAGCTAAAGATTAAAATGATAAAAATAAGCCGAATTAAAAAAAATCTCGAAAAATTTACTTTTCCTCGATTATCAGGAACAGAATTTGAACTTAAAGCTTTTAATAAAGCAAAACAAGAAGTAGAAGATTTGAATCTAGAATTTGAGGTCCAGAGATTTACCTTTAGTACATTTTATTCGAGGATATACCCTAAAATATCATTTTTATCCATTACATTAATTTTATTAATATTTTATATAAATATTTTTGAGATTATGTCATTGGTATTAGTGATTATATTATTTAGTATATTGATTATATCTGTTTTATTGACGAGACAACCTGAGAAAATTCAATTCATTTCAAAACTCAATTCACAAAATCTCTTAGTAAAGATTAAATCTATATCAAAGGATATAAAGAATAAAGATAGAATTGTACTGTTTATAAGTCATTTGGATTCTAAAGGACAAAGATTTAGGATTAAAACTAGGATAAGAATAATTAAATTTTGGTTCTACACATCAATTATTCTACCAGCAATTATAATCCTCAAAATTTTGATATTGGGATTTAAAATGATGTTTTATGTTATCGGACTATTTCCTTTAATAATGAATATGCTAGCATCCATATTAATAATTCTTAACAATACAGATAATAGTTCTGATGGTGCTGTTGATAATGCTTCGGGTATAGTTTGCAATTTAGAAATGTTAAACCATTATAATATTCCTGAAAACAGATTAACAAACTATAACATGTGGTTTCTTTTTACTGGAGCTGAAGAATGCGGAACAATGGGTATTAGGAATTTTTATAATAATTTGGAGAATTTTGACCTTGATAAATCAATCGCATTTGATTTTGAATCCATCACTAATTATATATTTCTATTTCCAGGAGGAAAAGAAAGGGATCACGCCAAAGATATTAATTATTTACTTTTAAATAATAACAGAAACCTTGTGATCAAAAATCACTCCACAAAGAGAATTTTTGGTACTCATTCTGATGGAGGTTTTTTAGGAGATCGGGGATTTCAAGGATATGGAATTGGTGGGGCAGGAGCACATACTTATATGCATACTTCTAATGATACAATCGACAAAATCAATGCACCGATTCTAAAAAGATTGTGCTTGGTTCTTACAGATGTTTTGAAAGAGCATGATTCAAAATTTGTTTAATGGTTAAAACTAAAAAACATAAAATCTCAATGAACTTATTTTTTCATAAAAATAAATATTAAAATTATAGTTAAATCAAATGTCATCGAAACTTTTTAACTCAAAAGAATTAGAAGAAATTAAGGCAATAAAAATAGGGAAATGGGATATAATCTCAGAATATCATCGGATTGACTGGCTCAAAGCTGGTTATAATGAAGAAGAAGCAAAGATCCACGGCATTGTAATTGCCATTGTTGGATATCAAACACGTTTAGGAAAAGAAACTCAAAAATATAAATTAGAACAAAAAGGAAAGGAAAAAGGTGTATCAATAACTCATAGAAAAGAAGAGAAGTGGATAACAACTAAAGAATTTGATAAAATAATTAATAAAATTGGCGATAAATATTATAAAAAGGTATTCTCTCCCGCAATAGAAAATTTATATAATAAGGGTTACTCTTACAATGATGTAAAGAAAGCGGTTGAAATCCCATCAAAAATAGGAGCCAAAATAACTCTAGATAAATTTTTACATTATTTATAATGTTAAATGAAAGGTGAAAAAAATCATTATAAAATACTTTTAATTTTTTTAGCTAATTCCTGAGCTTCCTTATCCGCACTATTGAGAATTTTAAACATCTCCTCGGGATTGACAATCAAGGCAGCATCAATTAACTTTTGAAGCCCAATCACCGTATTAATACGCTCATTCTTTTGAAGGTGAAAAATGACCATCCCTAACTGGTTTTTAAGCTTTCCCTTCTCGGATTCTAATGCCATGCGCAACAGGGCAGGACATACCTCCTCGATCGTTTCGCGGCTCACCCTACGAGCATACTCATAAATTTCGCTCCTTTGGACCTCCGTAAGTTGTTCAACTTTCTCCTCTAATTTCGATACTTGATCCAATTTTGACATTTTTCTTATTCACATCCGATTTTTTTGATTTTTAAATTTTATTTTTTTATATTTTTTGACTAATTACTATATTATCACTCTCATATTTAAATGTTTTCGGTCAAGAAAGAGATTGATCTTCGCGGATTCCGTCAAAATCAACCTTCCAGTATTTTAATTTTCTATAAAATGACGAAAAAATGAACACTTCATTTTTTATGGCTTCAATGGGCGAAACTAAATTTTCAATATCTTTGACTTAGAACTGAGGAAACAAATTCGGAATGCTTTCGACCGAAAATGGCAAAGTATAGTGGGCAAAGTCACCCTTCAGTCATATGACGACAAATAAATGATCAACAATCGACATTCCATTTTGAATCATTAACAAAACAAATCACAACTGCCATTTTCCGTCACAAAAAATCAATATTATTGCGAATTATAAATTTTTAAGCTCGAAAAAATTAGTGATAAGAATCATTAATTTTGGCGTAATTATGTAAAATGTTGATCGTTATATCGCAACACTATGATCGAAAATCGACACATTTATATAATAATTTTTATTATCATTAATTGTAAAACAAAAAAATAAATGAGGGAATAAAATGGATCTCTTAAATAATGAAGAAAAATTGGATGAAGTATTTGAATATTATAAAAATATTCGAGAAGCCCTAAGTGGATTGTCTGAAATTGTGAACATCAATTTTAATGAAAAGGACTTCTATTATGCTGCTGCTGTTGA
>JBHLNL010000146.1:0-9261 GCA_048941605.1 Promethearchaeota archaeon
AAAGACATTAACAATAGTTGCTGTTACCAAATTAGTTTTAGATTCTCCACAAAATGGTCAAATCCATTTTGATGACGAAGTTTTTGATATCACTGTTTTTTATAACGATACAGGACCGAATATGGGTGACAAAGGAATTGTTGGTGCTATTTTTACAGAAAATAGTAGTCTATTAGGTCCAGCAATTCCAGGGGCATCTGATGGATATTATACACTTGAGTTAAATACCAGTAAATTTACATCAAATTATGGATGGAATTATATCGAAATTGAAGCTTCCGCACCTAATCATCAAAATTCAATAATAGTTTTCTCGTTTCATTTGCAAGCTTATACAAAATCAATTCCATCCAAAGATTTCGGCGACGTAATAAGAGGTTTCAATAGAACCTATGTTTTTAATTACTCAAATATTGCAAATAATCCAGTATTAGGAGCGGATATAAATGTTGTAAGTTTACCTACAGGATTTTTATATGAAGATAATGAAGTAGGTAATGGGAATTATTCCATTAAATTAATTACTAGTAATGTTGTAGCATCATCTACACCCTATACATGTATTTTTAATATTTCCTCTACAGGGAGTCAGATGCAGAACGTTGATTTGACTATAAGAATAATTTTATCTCAAACATCAATTAAGATACTAGGATTTAATAATTCTTTAATTAAAAAGGATGGTTTGAATCAAATGATAAGATTCTATTTCAATGACACTGATAATGATTGGGGAATTCCTCTTCTTCCTGTTGAGAATGTTACAGTTACACACAATCAGACAGGAGGTCCAAGTGAATTACCTATTTGGCTATATCCATATGGCGATCTAGGGTTCTACATATTAAACGTTAGTGTTTCTGATTTGGATTCAGGTGATATTAGGCTTTTCATAACTATAAATTTTGAACCAAACTATAATATAAGTTCTGCTATTGTTGATTTTTACTTAATTGGCAATTATACACAAACTCATATAATTTCTATTTCTGATCCTGGAGGAGAAGGAGTTCTAACGGGATTAGGAAATGAATATACTTGTTTTGAAGAAAGAAATCTAAACATTGAGTTCAATATTACCGATAATGATAATAGTGATGCGTTGGTAACAGGGGCCGCTAACTCTTATTTAGTTGAATATGTTGAAATTGGAAACCCAACGAACCAAGGGACTCTTAGTGAAACTCTGGGTTTTGGCACAACTTCATATCTTGGAGGGATACTTACTTCTGATCTTCCTAGTGTGGGAACATATGCTATTACTATTAAGGTATTTAAAACCAATTTTGAGACATCAATAGTCCAGTTCAATTTAACCTTAAGAGCTAAATATATAATTAATATATCTGTGGTACGACCACTTGCTATTACTGCAGGAGACTCATTCAATATTGTAGTTAAAGTGCAATATTTTAATGTAACATGGCAACTTGCAGATGGATCAAGTGTAAGACTTACACCATATTTGAATGGCATTGCTGGTACACCAACAGTATCTCTTACTAATAGTACTGGTGAGGTCGATTTTCAAATTTTAACCAGTAGTACTGTTACAAATGTAACTTTAACTATAGAAGTGTTTAGTTCATATTATCACGTAGAAGACTCAGAGGAAGTGCGTGATATTATTGTTCATGGCCGTCCTGGTGGTTTAACCTTTGAAGCATTGCTTCCATACATTATAATAATTGCTGCTGCTATTGGAATTGGTGGTGGATCATTTGCTATATATAGAGGTGTTGTAGTTCCTAAAAAACGGGAAAAAACTCGTATTCTTACAGAAGTTAAAACAATTTTTGATGATGCGATAAATCTGGAACATGTTTTAGTTTTATATAAGGGAACGGGGACTTGTATCTATTTTAAATCGTTTGGTTCAGAAAAAATTGATCCTGAATTAATTTCTGGATTTATTTCTGCTATAAGTAGTTTTGGTAAGGATTTGGTTAGCCAGGAAGAATTAAATGAGATATCTTATGGAGATAAAATGTTACTTTTATCTGATGGAGAACATATAAGAGTTGCACTAGTTTTAAGTAAAAAAGCGTCATTGATTTTACGGAGAAATTTAATGGAATTCATACATGTTTTTGAGAAAGCATATGCTAGTGACCTTCCTAATTGGAGGGGTCAGTTAAATATATTTAGAGATGCTGGTGGTATTGTTGATGAGTTATTAAGTACATCAATCATTTTACCTCATGAAATAACATATGAACATTCTACTGCAAAAGCTTTAAAGAAACCTCAATCAAGAGATGTATTAAAAATCGCGAATAACTTAATGAAAGATTCAGAACGAAACTTTTTCTTTATTGCTACTTTATTGAAAGAAGCTACTGAAAAAACAGGAAAAGACACAGCAGAAATTTTCATGGGGATAAAAGAATTAAGAGATACAAAAATTTTAATGCCAATTGAGATATCAACCATCGAAGCTAAACCTATTTCACAACAAGAATTAAACCTAATTAGTCAGAAAGTCTCAGGTTTAGTAAATTTAACACCAGAAGAAAAGCAAAAATTAGTAAATGATCTTTCTCAAATGGGGCCAGCGGAAAGAGAAGCATATTTTGCAAGTTTGGCAGAACATCATGAAATTGTTTCTGCCCCTGTTGAAGCTAAACCCGGAGCTGCAGTAATTGATACTCTAAAAAGTGCTAAAAAAGAAATTAAAAATTTAAAAAAGAATGCTTTAACAGCAAGAAAGGAGAAGAAATACGATAATTCAATTAAAATCATGCAAAATGCTTTCAAAATTGCTTCGAATTGGGAATTACCAAATGTTTCTCAAGAGTTAGATGATTTAATTCGTACAACTAAAATCGAAGATCTTAAGAATAAAATGAAATCTCTTGAAAACGAAGCTAGATTAGCCGCTAAAGAAGAAAACTATAATGAAGCTGCTCAGAAATATAAAATCTCTTCAAAAATTGCTTCGGAGATTTTTAAATTAGGGGAAGATATGACAAAAGAAGTTAAGAGATTGTCAAACAAAGCAAAGGAATATGAAAAATTAGTTTAAATTTTTTTTTCTTTTTTTTTTATTTGTCTTAACAAAATGAGAATGATTTTATATTCTATTCATTGTATCAATTTTAGTTCTTTAAATGAATTCTTTCGTAAGTAGGAAAGATATTTAAGACAATAACTATATTTTTATCTATAAGGAACAGTATAAATAGTTATAGAATTCCATTACATAAAATTATCATATGAGCCCTGGGTTTATTAAGAAGAGAAGAGATAGGAAAGAGAAGGCCATTAATACGGAGGAAGCACGAGATTCAAATTCAATTCTATTAGAAAAAAAGACTATTATCGAGAATGGGGAAAAAAAAATAATAGAAGTCACAAAGAAAGGGAAAGTGGTTGCGAAATATGAGGAGATACAAGAGAAACCAAAAATAAAAACTATCGTTATAGAACAAGATCAAGATATTGATTTCTCATTATCAGATTTAGAAAATAATGGAACTTTAATGATTCCCTTAGATATTAAAGAAAAAATTGAACGATTCATTTTAAAAATCCTCTATGACGAGAAATCAGTAAAATCATTAAAATTGTTAATGGAAAAGGTTTTAGAGAGAGCAAATAATGAAAAAATCACTATTTCTGAAAAGCCTATAAATATGATAATTTATCAACTAAATAAAGAGAAAAAAATACAATTTACTCAATCGGAAGGTTGGAAAATAAGAATTTAATTTATAGTAGGAATTACACCTTTTTGTTATTAATCAGATATCCCATTTTCAGTTATAGAGAAAATAGCTTCTCCTTCTGGTAAATGGGGTGCATCAACAACTTTCGCGATCCTCTGTTCTCCCTTGCCTTTTCTTAAATAAATTCTAATTGTGGAACCATGAGCAACCACATTTCCACCAGCAGCTTGTAATGGATTTCCATAAAAAACATCTGGTTTAGACTGCACTTGATTAGTTACAACAATTGCCAAATTTGGATAGATATCACAGAGTCTTAATAAATCATGTAAATGAGAATTGATTGTCTGCTGACGATTTGCTAATGTTCCACGTCCTATATATTCACTACGAAAATGCCCTATAAGTGAATCTACAACAATTAGTTTGATATTTTGCTCTTTAATTAAATTGGTTGCTTCCTTAATTAAAAGAATTTGGTGATCAGAGTTATAAGCTCGTCCAAAAACTATATTTTTAAGGACTTTTTTATGATCTAAATCTAAACCTTCAGCCATCTGAATTATTCTTTCAGGTCTAAATGTACCTTCAGTATCAATATATAAAGCTTTTCCTTCGATTCCTCCTTTCTCTTCAGATAGTTGAACATTTACACATAATTGATGCATAATTTGAGTTTTTCCTGTCCTAAATTCCCCAAAAAATTCGATTACACTGCCTGTTTCAACACCACCACCTAATAAATCATCTAATTCCTGACTTCCTGTAGTTACACGAGCGATGTTTTTTCTATGCTCCCAAACATCTTCAGCACTTTTGAAACCGATGTTTAATTCTTCCATACTTGCTTTAATCAATTTTGAAGTAGTTTTCTCTCCTAAACCACTCGCTTCTTGAATAATACTCGGTGGTGTAAATGCTATTGATTCTAAACTGGAAAATCCTGCTTTTATTAATTTATTAAGTGTAGCTTCTCCAACTCCAGGAAGTTTTTTTACCGCATTTATGCATTCTTGGATACTCTCTCCACTATCGAGAATTTGCTCTGTATCTGTAAATGTTTCAGCTTCTAATTGATCATCCTCTTCAATTTCATTAAAAGCATCTATTAATTCTGCTTCATCATCAAAATCATTATTATTGAATTCAACATCTTCATCCTCTCCTTTGTTGTTACTTTCAAATTGAGCAAAGTTTATATGCTCTTTATAGATTTTTCCTTTTGTATGATTGCGTTTACATTCTTTACAAAAATAGGGTTCGCCCATTTTAAAATCATCATTATCTTCAATTTCAGTTGCTTTAGCCATAAAAAATCAATAAAATAAGTGTAATTTTTATAGATACTATTTATTATGCATAGTTGGATACATCTTTATTTTAAGTAAAATAGAGTTCTAATTTTCAAATTTATTTTTAGGAGAAAAAATAGCAGAAACCGACAATTTTCTCGAATTTTACAATTTATATAGAACCTTTTTTCCCTAAAAGATAGGAAGTTAATTAATAAAATAATAAAAATATGAGTAGATTATATAAAGTTATTAATAATTTTACTAACTTCTTTGATGAAATCTTATGACTTCAAAAGTAAAAATAGAATATTATCCAGAGTTAGAAGAGAAAATTATAGAAGATTCAATTAATATAATAAAAATTAATAAAGAAAAATGGGATCCTCCTTTTTTTTTTGACACTAAAACCTATTTTGATATCAAAGAAATTAAAGAAGTAACAGATCCACTTATTATAGAGAATCTTAAAAATATTATAGTCTTAGGAACGGGAGGTTCAATTCAAACGTTGCTTGCTTTAAAACATCTAGCAAAAAGAAAAATTTTTCCAGTGACTAGTTCAAGAGCTGTAGAATTAAAAGGTTGTTTAGATAAAACCTCTCCAGAAAATTCTATTGTGATTCCAATTTCGAGAGGTGGAGAAACATTGGATATCAATTCTACGATTGGAACATTTTTAAAAAAAGGCTATAAATTTCTGGGGCTATCATCGATGGGTACAATGAATGATATTTTAATGAAGATAAATTGCCCGATATTAGATGTACCTAATCTTTCCGGGCGTTATGCTGGATCTGTTACTAATGTTGGGATAGTGCCTGCATATTTAGCAGGAATTCAAATTGAGGAGTTTATAAAAGGACTAGAAGAAGGTTATGAAATTTATTCAAAACACATAAGACAACCTTCTATAGAATTTGCAACATTTATCTTTAACTTGTATAAAAAGGGATATAAAATGGTTTTTTCAATGCCATATTCAAAAAATCTCGAAGGGAGCATTGGATTATTTGTTCAAGGAATATCAGAAAGTACAGGAAAAGACGAAAAAGGAATGATAGGGTCATATCAACCAGCACCAATCGCTCAGCATTCTGTTCTAGAATATTTATTGGGTGGAACTAAAGGAACTGTTATTCCAACACTATGGACAATAGAAAATGAATATCCGGATATTTTTCTTAGTTCCTCAATTCCATATGTGGATGGTATAAGTGCCCAAACTTTAGTAAACTATCAAGCTAATGCAACATTTCAAGCCTTGATCCAACAAAAAGTACCGTCAGCTAAAATTTCTATTAAAAGCCCCTCAGAAAATAATATTGGAAATTTATTTGCTCTTATATTATCATCAATTTATTTTCTTTGTTTATTATTAAATGTAAATTGGGCAGATAACCCAAAGGTAATAATTGGGAAAAAAATTTGTAATGATGCTTT
This sequence comes from Promethearchaeota archaeon, assembly GCA_048941605.1. Taxonomy (GTDB): domain Archaea; phylum Asgardarchaeota; class Lokiarchaeia; order Sigyniarchaeales; family SOKP01; genus Loki-b32. Next base: position 6,404 of record JBHLNL010000146.1, read on the forward strand.
AAAGGAGAGAATAAATTTTGAACAATCTGAGAAAATAAGGAAAAAAATTGCAGCAGAAAAGTTTAGAGCCTTTTTTAAATGAAGTAATAATTTTAATTATCCTAATTGTAGATTAAAAAATAATATTAACCTTTTCCTGTAAAATTAAAATCAAAAAATAAAGAAGATGATAGCGATTGCTACTATACAACCTAATATCGAGAATCCATAAGTCATCATATGATTTCCTACTCTGAAATTAACATGAATTATCTTAAAATCAATATCAACAGTAAAAATGTTTTCATTAATTTTTAAATGACCATATAGAACTAAAGGAGTTAAATATCTAACATATAACCTTCTCCAGAACATTAGTGAAAACATTACTAGAATTGAGAAAAATGTGATTTCTAGAAGGTCTGCTTTTTTAATACGAATAATGAGATATCCAAGGAAAATTATTGAAAATAACCCTAATTTAACATAGATTGATATATCAGTAAAAAGTGGAAGACTTGAACCCGAGAGCCATCCTAAATAAAGATCTATATAGTTTGGTAAATATAGTAATGGAGAAACTAGAAAAATTAAAATTGGTATTCCTAGAAAGATTATAAATTTTTTCATTTCTTTCCAATCTTTTTCTAATAGAAATTTAATAAAGAAATAAGGTGCTGCTGGTAATGTAAACCATTTTGCACACATTGTTAATCCTGAAAATAGATAAAATTTGGATTTATTTTCATCAAGATAATAAAATAATGAAAGAGTTAAAAAGATATAAAAAAAAGAATCAGTAATATGATACCCACAATTTACTGGGCTAAATACATTGTTTAAAAAGATAAACGGATTTACCAAAAATACTCCGAAAACAAGAATGATATTAGGAACATTAAATTTTTTGAGAATAAAATAGAAAGAAAGAGAAACCAATAATTCTAAAAGAAAAGCATAAAACGCAAAAACTTCTAAACTGCCAAAAGATATGAATTTAAAGAAGACTAATAAATATAACGTTAAGGGAGGATACTCTAGATTAGTTGGAGCCCAAATCCATTCTCCTGTAAACATTGAATTTGTTGTATTAAAATTAATTCTTAAATCGCCCCATGGAAAACTTGGATCCAAATGAACTATATAATAATAAATCAACATAAATACTCTAATTGCAATGCCGATTGCAATTAATAATAGCCCTATATTACGTGTGTTTTTAATTTTCCATAGTGTTTCATTGTTATTTTCTTTCAACCTTGTTTACACTTTCCTTCCTTCCTAACTCAAAAGATAAATGTTCAAAAGATTCATTAAATTAAAATTTACTTATAAATACAATTACATATTTAAATAGAATATTATATCAATTTTAATAATTTAAAAAAGCGATATTCATTGAGAAATAAGCTAGAAATAAGCATTATAGTCCCAGCATATAATGAAGAGTATAGGATTTCCAAATTTTTGAAGAAATTGATCAGTTTTAGTATGATTAATTTGAAGAATTATGAAATCATAATAGTTAATGATGGATCAACTGATAATACTAAAGAGATTGTATATGATTTAATAAAAAATGATGAAAATATTAAACTCATTAGTTACGATGAAAACAGAGGGAAAGGATATGCTATTCTTCAAGGAATAATAAATTCTGCTGGTGATTTTATTCTTTTTATGGACGCAGATGGCTCAACTGCTCCTGAGGAAATTTTTCGAATGCTCAAAATTCGTGAAAATTATAACTATGATATTATAATAGGAACCAGAATTGCTGAGGAGTCTAATATAATGATTCCTCAACCGATTAGCAGAAAATTATTGAGTAAATTTTTTAATCTATATTCAAACCTGTTGTTTAAACTAAAAATAAATGATTTATTATGTGGATTTAAAGGATTTAAAAGAGATGCGGCTCTACAAATATTCAAAGATTTAAAATCATATAGATGGGAATTTGATGTTGAAATTTTGTATAAAGCAAGAAAGAAGAACTTTTCAATTTATCAAGTTCCAATAAGGTGGAGGCATAAAGAGGGTTCTAAAATTAAAAAATCGGATCCACTTTTTATCTTTTTCAATTTATTTAAATTAAGGTTAAAACTTTTAAGAAAAAAATAAGTTTATTAATCTAAGACTTCAATATCTTCTGCTTTTCTAACTTGAAATGTTTTAAATTTAAAATTTATTGAAATTGTTGAAATACCTCCATAAATAAAGACGTAAACTATACGTAGAATATGATCTAATATAAAAATTGATAAAATATTCTCATAAGTAGGTATCACGGGATAAAAAATAGATATTAAAGTAGCTCCTGCAATCTCAGATACTCCCCAACCACCTGGTGTTATGGGTATCGTTTTTGTAAAGAATGTTAAGATTTGAGCCAAAATAATTATAAAAAAATTGATGTTATAACCAGCTAAATAAAATAAAATTACTAATGTCAATGACTCAAAAAACCAAGTTGGAATATTCAGAAGAAATACCCACGCTATCCGTTTAGTATCCCTTCGAAAATCTTTCATCCCTTCAACAAATCTATTTATGAACTTTTCTATTAATTTCTTTAATTTTGGAGAGATTTTTTCGATAATACGTAATACCCATTCAGTTTTGAAAAATAAAAGCAATAACAAAATGAATCCAATTAGTATTATTAAAGCACCAATACCAACAAATAAATTTAAATTTATTTGAGTTGAGAGTGAAATATTCGATAAATAGATAAAAACTAAAGTAAAACAAGTTATTGAGAAGAGAATTATTAAATCTATAAAACGCTCTATTATTACAGCACAGAAAGATTTGCTAAAAGGAAGAGAATTCTCTTTTTGGTGAATATATTCCATTTTTGCAATATCTCCAATCTT
>JBHLNL010000147.1:0-9256 GCA_048941605.1 Promethearchaeota archaeon
AAAAAACATATTAAAGAAGCAATTGGAAAAATAAAATGGTTCTTCCCTAGAGTGTTAACAACAAATTTATCAGATCTTAAGACTTCTGAAAATTCTATTCATTTAGAACTTCAATGTCCATATTTCAGTAATAAGGAAAACAGCAAATTATTCTCAATATTAAATAATATCTTTACAGACAATATTATTTTTGTAAAAATTTATTATGGAAGCTTTTCTCAACCACTTTTTTCATTAAAAAATTTTTACGACCTGGAACATGAAAAATTTTTCTATACTAAGGATTTATTTAAGCAGTTCTATCTTCAATTACAAAAAGAAATTGATATAAACATTACTCCTTTCAAGGAATTACCTAGCAATAATATACAAGATTATTGGGAAATAAAAAAACTAAACATATCTCATCTAATTTCTTACAGTGAAAATCGAATTTCAAAAGAACACTTAGATTTCAACTTAAAAAGTTTAAATCGTTTATTAGAGTTTCATGATAAATTATACGATAATTTGAAAGATATAGATAATTTTAAAGACAATAAAAAAGAATATTTTTATAATAATTACGTAAAAGCTATAAAATTTATTCCTTTATTTCAGAGCTATGGAGTTGGACAGTATTTTCTCTATTTTTACCCATTAGATTTAAATTTTATTGATTTCAAACATTTATTACATAATGCATTTCAGAAAATAAAATTTCCCGCAAGGATAGATAATTCAAACTCTTTCCTAATAAATTTCTTATGGCCGTATCGTAATCCAAATGATAAATTATTAAATTGGTTAACTAAATCAAAAAAAGTAATTAGGGAATATTGCATATTCTTCATCAAAAAAGTGTATCAGCTTTTTCATTTTGACCGCAATCTAGGTACCGCTGGATGGGATCTGGATTTCAATAGATTTAGAACCTATTTACAAGAAGTTCTTTTTGAGCCTAATTATCCTATCCATGATCTTAAGCTAAAAGAAATAAATATTGGGGATATAGTTATCTCAGATTATCTTACTCCAGATTCTTCAGAATATCGAGCCTTAACTGAGCTATATAATTGGAAATCTAGTGATATTAAATCATATTTGGCAACTAAATATAATATAGCAAATGATATTGTTGATCTACTTAAAAAGGAACTGATATTTCCTTATATAATCCCCAAAAATTTGGATCTAATTAAAAAAATATTAATAATTGTACCTAATGTAAAAGAAGAAAACAAGGAAAAAATTTTGAAGATTTTTAGTTATTTTAATATAGGATTTATCTATGAAATTGAAGGAGAATATTGGATATATGGCTTTAATGAGGAAGTTAAATTTGAAAGTGGATTAATGATAAAACTTCATCTTCCAGATTGTCAACTTGATGAATTTGAGAAATTATTTGATTTAGTATTTGAGTATTTAGATATAAAACATTATGTCATATTAAATGATTTAATTGATGGAAAAAATTTACTTAAATCTATTTATGGAAGTTTGGATTTCTTGAAGTCCTATAATCCTTTAAAAAATTTAATTTGGAATAAAAATGATAAGATTTGGATGAATAATAAGTTATTTGATGGAAAGTTTAATAAAATTTATCCTGATCTCTTCCCAAAATGATAGTTTTCTTTTTTATATAAATTTTATTGCTGTATTTAATTTATTGAGAGATTACTTCACATTTTATTTCAAGGAAAAAAAGAGGGAAGAAAAAATATTTTCTGCATAATTAAATTATGCAGATGGTTGGACTACTGCGGAACCTGGCACTTTATAATCCCCAAATTTTATTTAATTATTTTAAGCATAACGGATGTTTATTTTTCCGATACTTCACTTCAATATTAGGTTAAGATTTTTTTATTTAAACTCCTCATAAAAGAAAATTAACATTAACAGATTTTTCCACAAAAACCACCAAATATTCCAGAAATTATCATTTTATTTTATGAGAATTAAGGGAATTAAAGAGAAGTTTAATAATATTGCTCCAATAATAATTAAATACTCTGTAATTATAAAAGTTGATAGTAGGGTTCCTAATGGGAGGAAAATGAAAATCGAGAGATTTCTAAAGGATGCTATAAGATGGAAATAAATTGTTTTATTTGTTTTCTTAAATTTCATGATATAAACCGAAATATTAAGATTAGTAATTGTTGCTAAAGAGTTTGCGATGACATATAATACAATAAAAAGAGTAAAATCTACAATTGTATAAAAGATATAAATTATTCCAATTAGGGGAATTAAAGTCAATAGAATCTTTTTAGACTCAATTCTTTTCATTAAAAATGTACCTATCGCAGTACTTAAAATACTTAATAGGAAGTAGAAAATCAAAAATAAATTAAAAAAGTTGAAATTGAGAGTTCCAAATTTATTCAGCAAATATGGAAAAAATGGATAAGCAAAAATTGTGTCACTAAAAGCAAATAATACGAAAATGCAAATTAGAATAAATACTAATTTAAAATTTGGATAATCCACCTGATTATTTAAATTTTTGACATCATTTCTTCTAGAAATTTCAAGTACATTTGATTCTTTTTCATTTTTCTCATTAATGAATGGTAATATCCCTATTAGTGGCAATAAAAATGTAAAAGTAACCATAAAAAAGGTTATCCAAGAGTTCAGGGAATAAATATTATTCATTAAAAGAAGAAATAGGAAATATGGCAATGCTCTTCCTAAAGAATCTCCTACAGTTATATAAAAGAATGATTTTTTCTTAATTTCGTCTGAAGGGGATATATCAATAATTAATGATTTTGTTGAGACATCTAACATAGTACTTGATATAAAAATAAATAATAAAAAAACACCAAATAGCAAAATATTGTTTAAAGTTAAACCCATCAAGATGTAGATTACTGCAAAAACATATCCAGAAAGTATCATATAATATTTCCGCTGATATCCCTTGATTTTATATTTATCGGTGATAGCAGCAAATAAAGGACGCAATAATAACACAGAATAAGCAAGAAACTGCATTAATGCAAGTATAATCCGGTTAATATTTAATACATCAAAAAAGAGAATTGGGAAGTAATTATTAAGAAAAACAAATATAGATGAATATACTAAATAAATACAAATATAGGAAGCATAATTTACTTTAAAAAATGATTTTGATTCAAATCTATTTGATCCAAACATAATATATTTTAAGATTGAAATTTAATTATTTAAAGAAGAAGGAATTTAGAGCCCGAATTTATATTATTTATTATATTTTTTTTTATGTCGAATGAGAGAGGAGTTTAAGGTTAATAAATTAATAAATTGTTAACATATTCTTTTTAATAAGTGAAATTCTTTAATTTAATTTAGAATTTATATTAATTATAGTATATAGATTTGGTTAATTAAGAGAGAGTAACACTTTTGCTAAAACTTAAGATAAAAACATTTGTACACCAAAATATTCCTTATTCCTTTAATTGGAATAAAGAGCACCATAAAGAAAAATACTCTCAAATTTTTAGTGATCGAGATGAATTAAATAGACTCAAGGACCATTTTAAAAAAGTATATCACGGATATATCCCCAATAATCTATTTAATTCAAGAGAATTTCCAAGAGTGTCCCAATTTAAAATTAAAGGTCTCAAATCTGCTTATGTGAGAAGTTTTAGTAAAAATTTAATTAGATCTGACAAAATTCGATATTATGATTCTGATTCAAAATTACCTCAATACGCTCAAAAGGTTTTTGGAATTTATCAAACAAATAATTTTGGGACCGTTCCTGGCCATGAACCTATTTTAAAGAATATTTTAATCAAAGATAAAGATTCCGTTGCGATAGAAGTACCTATTTGGTTTAAAAAAGAAAAAAATGTAATTACAGGGCATATTGATTTGATTCAGATTGAAAATGATGTCGTTAAAGTAATTGACTATAAACCCGAAGGAAATTTTTTAATTTCTCTCCCTCAAGTTGCAATGTATGGATTTTTAGTAAAGTCTAAATTAAACCTTAGCAAGGTATGTTGCGTTTCATTTAATAAACATGGCGCTTGGGAATATGAACCTAATATATTAAAAACAGATATTAAAGAATATTTAATTTCCCATCATATAAATAAACGCCCCTGGGAGCTCTTCATTTAAATACCTTTATAATTAGATTTTTTTTCCTTTTGTTTTAGAAACTTCAGTTGATTCCTCTGATTTTAAATAATGTCGCAGTAAAAAATAGCATAAGATTAAAGAGATAAATTCAACAATTATACTAAAAAATGTTATAATTGTTCCATTATATCTTAAATACCGGAGTATTATTGCACATCCTAAACCGCTTGATGCTAAAATTACAAGAATTAATCCTAAAATGATTTGGAAAAATGAATTTTTTATATACACAATTTCTTTTTTAATCCAAGAAAATACTGAAGCCATGAAGATACAATCTTTCTATCTATACTTTTAGTAAATTAAGGAAAGAATATTTTAATATCTTTTTTATTTCAAAAAGAAGATTTAAGATAATTAGTTTAGAGTATCGATCAAATTTTGAGAAAAAACTTTTTTTAAGAAGGTTTTTACTTGCTTTTGAATTTTGTATACAATGCCTTATCTAATAAGCGACCAATTTTTAATGCAACTTGGTTCCCAATCTCATAACGTTCGCCATCGAGTAGATTTTTCTTTTGTTCGGGAGTAGGACTAACCTTGAGTCTTTTCATTAGAGTTTTTTCTGCTATATCAACAACCATTTCTTTTATTTTGTCGTTATCAGGTAATTTAATATCAGACGTAAAATTCTTTATTTTTTCTATAGCGAAATTAAAATATTCGCTAATTAGTTCTATGGGATCCCCTTTTAATTCACTATGAAGTTTAATATTATCAGTAGCTATTTTAGTATCTTTTTCTTGCCAATATAACTGATTTGGATTAATCCCTGGACTACTAATTCTCATCATAGAACTTGTGATTCTTCTTTCAATCCAATTTAAAGTACTTAATTCTTGTTCCTCACGTAGTTTTTTGGCTTTTTCCTCTTTCTTTTTCTCTATTGATTCAATTATACTTTCTACTTCTGATTTTCGAGTTTCTTCAAAAATTTCAAATCGTTTTATGATATCATATCCAATACAATAGGAAATAGGAGAAATTATATCAGATTTTAACTTTAATTCAGCAATATCTTCATAGATTGGGCTATCACTGTTTTTCAGTTCATTCATAGCCTCTTTTAAAGCGGTTTCCATCAATCGTGCTAATATAAATCCATTAACTAAAAAAGGCTGATTATTAGCATTTAAAACTATCACTAATTCTTCTTGCCTGCTATTTAATCGTTTAATAATCAATTCTTCGAGTTTTACTTTAATCCATTCTTCTGAGTCAGTAAGGCCATCCATTTTTTTTAAAGCTAGTAGGAATAATGATCTATCATTCGAAACCTTATCATATAGCTCTATTATTCTACTGAGTTGCCTCAAAATTTTAGATAAGATATAAAAGAAAATATCCTTAGCTAATTCATTAATAATATCTTCAAATTCTAAAATAAGTAATAATTGAGAGTAATTTATTAATTTTAAATCATCAAAAAATACTTTATCTATAGCTTGCTTTTTTCTAATGTACAGTTTTATATCATTAATGTTTTTTCCAGTTTTTTCTTCCAAAAATCTTACTAAACCTTGGTGTTTATTGATATCTTGGTCCAAAATTTTTAATAAATCAAATTCGGAAATTTCTTCGGATATTCCTAAAGTATCTTGGATAGATTGGAAGTTTTGTTCGGAAATTGTCTTTTTTATTAAATAAATTATATTTTGTTTATTATCGTTTAAAGATACAATATCTAGTTTTTTTATATTGTATCTAACCATATTTCTCTTCACTTTAGCACTAAGATCTTCATCTAAATTTAAAAGATGTAGAATATTATACACTCCGTATTTTTGTAATGAATATATTATGTCATCAAACCCACATTCATTTAAACTTTGTAAAAAGTAGATAAAATCATTTGGATTTTCTTTCAGTTTTTTAATTAAAGCAAATTTCAAAAAACTTAGAATTTTGGCTTCAAATTGATCATAATCGATTTTTTCTTTGAGAGCACTTTCAATTTTATATATTAAATCTTTTTTTAGATTATTCGCTTCCATAAACACTTTCAAACCAGGTATTGAAATGGGGAATCGGTTGAAATTATAATCCAATATTTGCCTTTTAATCATCCTAACAGGCATTGCTTCAATTTGCAATTCTTTATATGATTTAAATTCGAATTCTGTACGTGTTTTATTTATTAATCGATTTAAAGTTGCCAATTCAATAAATTTATCTTCTTTTTCTTCTAATTCTAATTTTTTCTCAAGTTCAACAGATATATCCTTAAAAGCAGAAGTTTCTTCCAAAATATCTTTTTTAATCTGATTAGTAAGCCCTATTAAGTCACCTATTAAATCATAAAAGTAGAATGGTGGATAATTCATTATGATTTCTTGTAACTCTTGTTCAATTTGACCCTCAATATTTTTTATCAATTGTTCTTTTTGAATTTCTTGTAGTTCATCCTTTCTTTCTTCAATTAAAAAAGAGATAAATTTGTTTTCTAAATCTACTATCTTGTTGAGAAGATTAACTTCCAAACCTAAAGAGTCTTTCAATAAAGAATTAACTTCCTCAATAATATTTTTTTTTTCTACAAGCTCTAAATTTTTGGTTGAATCAAAAGTAAATTTTCCTGAATCTAAGATCTTCTCAACTCTTATCCCCAGACTGTGATAAATGTGAATTGTTGCAGTAGCTATAAGTAAATCATTAAAGCTAGTCTTCTGACTTATTAGTTCAAAGATCTTAGCTTTATCAGCCTCCCTTTTGAAATGAGAAATAATTAGATCAACAGTTTGAAAAAACCTATATGTACTTTCAACTGCAGTGGTTTTCCTTTTTACGCCAGTAATCATAAATCCTTCACCCATTCTCTGTAAACTTCTTTAAAATTATCTGATAATTCAAATCTAGCGTTATTATGCCAAAATTTAAAATCTATAACATGAAAAAGATCTCCTTTAAATAATTCTTTTTCTTCATTAGTCAAAATGTGTTTTAACGTAACAGTTGAAGGTCTTGGTATTAATTTTGAGAAATACTTTAATTCAGAATTTTTGACATAATTATAAAATGTCTCATCATTACCTATACTAAAATAGTTTAAAGGAAATGTGATCTCCGTTTCTGAATTTACATTACGTAACTCGTTTTTAATATAATTTTTGATATACTTAGGAAATTCGACATTAATATTAATACTATTTTCAAAATTTTTATAGAATTCAAGAAAAATGTTTTTTTCTTCCGGATTTGGAACTTTCGCAATATAAGTATCTAAAAAATGTAAGAAATTTTCAATTTTTTGCTCTTCCGATTCTCTCTCTTCGAAGTATCCAATAAAATCATCATATACTTCAGATAATGTCCATGTTCTTTGTTCTTCTGGCTTAAGGTATTTTTTAGAATAATCTTTTATCCATTCTAGAATATAAAATTTCCATTCAAGATTTATCCCTCCAATTCTCTTTTCTAAAAATCTATGAAATCTATTTGAAAACGATACTGGATCACTAATTTCTTTATCTGGTTCCTCCTTAATATAACGATTTATTGTAGAATGCCTTAAAACATAGCTTAATAAATAATTTAATTCTCTTGAAAACTTTTTAAATTTGTCTAAATGATGTTTTATTTTATTTACATTAGATTCCATTTGGATTTCTGCAAAAGAGACTAAGTCGTCTATCTTTAATTCTATTCCGTCAAAAAAAGTCTCAATGTTCTTAACTACTAAGAAATTAAACTCTTTTATTAATTCACTTTCAATATACTTAAGATCTTTTTTTAAAAGAATCGGGTGTGTCTCAATTTGATTAAAAAGGAAATCTTTAAATTTATTTATTAATTTCTGTCCTAAATTTTTTGAAGGTTTTCTCTCTTGTTCAAATTTTTGGTTTAAATCACCCATTAATTTAATACTGAGAGTTTTTAATCGACGATATGAAAGATATTTTGGAAGCGAGATCCTTATTAAATTAATACTTTTATTGATTATTTCTGAAAAATAATTAAAGACGGAACTTAATTCCACGACCCTTAAATTTGATTTTTGAGTAATTGATTGTTTGATGAATTTTATAGCAATTTTACAAATATTTTCAAAATCTTCACTTTCTAGTTTTCCTTTATTTAAAATAAAATGTTCATATTTGCGTAAGAGTTCATTTAATTCACCCATTTCCCCTGTACTAAGAAAAGATTTAGAATATTCTAAGAATTTATTTAAATATCCTTGTAAATCTATTAGCAAGCTATTCGCAGTAGAAATTAACCAATCTGCTGTCTTTGGTTCACTACAATCTTTAATATTTCTGTTAATATAATTTATTATGAAAAGAGACAATTCATCTTGAAATTCATCGAGAGTTCCTGTGTTTGCTAAATTAATGAGATTAGTCCCTAAATTTAAAGTCTTGTCAACAATAAAATTTGCACTTGGTTCAGATATCGAAAACTTAAGATGTTCAAGCGCTTGTTGGCCACTAAAGGGAGTTTTTATACGTTGAAATTGAGGATTCCTAAAATTAATCTCCATAGGCTTTTTATACCATAAAATCTCAACATTAGAGATAACTTTGGCATAAGTATTCAACATTTCTTTTTCTGTTGGTAGAGTTTTACTTAAACCAATTAATTTCTTATTCCATTTATCCTCAATTAGATCTCCATAGAGTTTTTTATTAAATCTTGAGGCAAATTTGTAAAATACCTGAAGTTTATTTTCACTTGTTAATTCTGGCCGATCAGAGAATTCCTCAACCTCATAAAATAATCTACTTATATTATTCAACGATTCTCTGGATTTATGTATATCTAATACCCCGGTTTCAGGCTTTAAAGCAAGTAATAAACTTTCACAATCCTTATATCTCCCTGGTATGAAAATCATTGATTGTGGGTAAATATTAAATCGTGCACTTTTCTCATCAAAATTATATAGATCAAACTCAATACTAAATACCTCGGATCCTGTATAATCTCGAAGTATTGCATTAAACATGGTTAGATATTTAGTAACTTCTTGAGAAAGCTCATTCACTTTTTCTTTCGTGAGCTTTCCAGGACCAATTACATCTCCGACAATTATCTCATTAGGAGAAGAATAACCAAATATCAATGAAAATTGATAACTTATAGATTCTCGTGTTGTTATCATAATTTGATCTCATTAACAGAA
>JBHLNL010000148.1:0-9080 GCA_048941605.1 Promethearchaeota archaeon
TGCTTCAAATTCTCGCATGGTTCGCCTTATGAGGTGTACTTCCACGAGGCGTTGCCAATTAAAGGTGTATATCATCCGTGTAGGATGAGATATTTTCTCACCGATAATTATCAATGGTATAACTACCATCGACGAAATATTAGAGTAAATCCTTGATTAAAAATTTTATGGTCTAGTTTCATAATCTATCATAAACTTTAAAAGGTAGATAAAAGGGCTTGAGCATGGTTGAATAAGTGGTTAATAAATGGTGTTATTAAAAAAAAAGTTGATTAGATTGAGAGGACAAATTAGAAAATATAGTAAGTTTTAAAGTTTAATTATGAATACCATAAATTATTGATAATAGACCAGTAAGATTTCGAAGGGATAGGAGAAATTGGAATAGAGTACAAGAGAATGACTGAAGACAAAGTGTTAATAGGTACATCTGGATGGGGGTATGATGAGTGGGTTGGCCCTTTTTATCCGAGAGGATTAAAGAAGGAAGATTATTTATTGTATTATTCTGAGATTTTTTACACGAATGAGATAAATACAACGTTTTATAATATTCCCCCAAGAAATATCGTGGAGAATTGGGTTCATAAAACACCGAACAATTTCCTATTTTCAGCTAAAGTTCCTCAGTCAATAACTCATGAGCATAAATTGGATGTAGAAGCATGTTTAGATGATTTAGATTACTTTTTAAGAGTAATGGAACCTTTGATAGAGTCTAAGAAGTTATTATCGTTTTTGATTCAGTTACCACCGTATTTTAAAAAAGATGAGCATTTTGGTAATTTAAAACAGTTTATTAACAATTGGCCTGGGAGTCCCAGAATGAACAATTATTACTTGGTAGTTGAGTTTAGAGATAAATCATGGATGGATAAGGAGGTATTTAATTATTTAGAAGATAATTCTTTGACATATTGTGCCGTGATTGAACCATTATTGCCGCCAAGAATGGATATTACAAATTCAGCATTTGCTTATATTAGGTTTCATGGGTTTGGAAAGAAGATTTGGTTTGATTATTGTTTTACAGAGGAAGAAATAAAGAAATGGGTACAACCCATTCGAGAAGTAATTCAAAAGTCAGATAAAGTTGGTATTTATTTTAATAATCATTTTTCGGGTTATGCTGCGAAGAATTCATTGATGTTAATGAAAGAATTAGATGTAAAACCAAGGAATTCACCAGAGGAAGTAAATATTTTAGAGTTAAAGAAAAAATCGGGAGTATTATCAAAAGGCCAATTAGGATTAGATAAATTCTTGAAATAAAGTAAATAGGCTGCAATAAGTTTTGAATAAAAAAGAATTAAGAATTGGATTTATTGGAGCGGGTTCTATAGGAAGTTTATTTGGGTGGTATTTAGCAGAGATCAAATCTGATATCTATTCAATGAATATAATTTTTTTTTGCAATAAAGCCCATGCTGATCAGATAAACAAGAAAGGGCTAAAAATGTATAGAAATCAACAGATTAAAGTAAATAAAAATATTGAAGCCTATGAAAATGAACAAGTTATTGAAAATAAGATCGTAAAAGAACCTTCATTTGAGTTTGATTTTATATTTCTTACAACAAAGGCATATGATAGCAAATCAGCTATAATTCAGTATAAAAATTTAGTTGAAAAAAGTAAATGGTTAGTGATCTTACAGAATGGAATCGGTAATGAGGAAATTGTTATTCCATATTGTCAAAAGTCAAAGATTATAAGAGTTGTGACCACAGATGGAGCATTATTAGAAAAACCAGGTCAAATAATTCATACGGGTTATGGGACAACAAAGATTGGTTTTCCTTACCTGAAAGAGCTGAATTTAGAACCGGGATTAGTAAGGCAAGGAGCGGAAGACTTGACTTTATTAAACAAACTTATGAATTTAGCAGGATTTAAGACTATAATCGTTGAAGACATAATTAAGGAGAGCTGGGAGAAGGTTTTGGTTAATATTGGTATCAATGCTTTAGGTGCTTTAACTCGTTTAACTAATGGGGAGTTATTAAAAAATGAGGGATTGAAGGATATTATGAGAGAAGTGATTCAAGAAGCAATTCAAGTTGCTGAGATGAAAAATCTCAATCTATCGAAAAAGGATTATATAGCAATAACTCATGAAGTTGCTCAAAAAACTGCAGAAAATAAGAATTCTATGCTTCAAGATATTTTAAATGGACAGTCGACCGAAATTGAATTTATGAACGGAAGAATTTTAAAATACGCCGAAGAGTTAGGATTAAAGGTCCCATACAATAATATTTTAACGCATTTAATAAGAGGGCTAGAGCATTCAAAAATTTAGTTTTATTTAACACTTAAAGTCATATAATAAGCATTTTCGCCGTCTCGATAATAGTTCTTTTTAATTCCTTCAATTTTATAATTGAATTTTTCATACAATCTGATTGCTGTGTAATTTGAGACTCTGACTTCGAGTACATATTCTTTAATTTTATACTTCCTAATAGCAGTCATACTATTTGCTAGTAAGACGCGTGCAATTCCTCTTCTTCTATAACCTTCCGAAACGGCAATTGAAACCAGATGTCCTTTATTGATATATTTTAGACTATGAGGTGAGGGCGCTTTTTCAACTCTCCACATTATATAACCGATTATTTTACCATTTTTGTTTTGAGCTACTAAAAAACTTTCTGGAAATTCATCTAGTATACTTTTATAAAAAAAATAGGGGTAATCTTCTGGTAATTCTCTTTCATTTATTTCAATTACATTATCTAAATCTTCTAATTTACATCCTCTTACATAGATCTGTGGATCGTCTATCGTATGATTAAAGATATTAGGCTCTGTTTCTTTATTTGTAGTCATCGTATTTAATGGTTAAGAATTTGTAAATAAAAATAGCCTTAATAATATATGGAATATAAAATTAAAAACTTTTAAGCTTTTATGAATCAAAAGAATCAAGGAAGATCAAAAGTTTACAATTTCAAATGCTTTTTCTTTCTGTTTATTAATATAATCAATTATCAAATCGAGGCTATTTTGAATATTCCGTTTATTATTGTAGTTCTTTACAATCTTTTCTAGCTGAGTTTTATCCAGTTTTTTTAATTCTTTAGCTCTTTTTATCATTTCGGGTATAACTCTTACTATATTATCAACTATTGTAATATCAGCCCATAAAGATGTTCTACTTAATGGATTTAAATCAACAGCGATAATTTTTTTATTTAATTTTTTTAATGCTTCTGTTCTATCTCCATCTTCTAGGGGGACCATAACTAAATCCGCATTTGCAATCAGTTCTACTTTTCTTCTATTACTTTCAAGACCTTCAAGTTCGATCATTTTTTCTGGGTTTATTCCATAGATTTTAACTGCGCCTGCTTTTTGTAGAACATTTTTTATTGCATTAACTCTTCCCTCTTTTTGATAAAATAAATTGATTTCAAGTGGTGTTTGTAGAATTTTTGATAAGGACACAAGTTCCTTGGGAATTAAAGCTGCAACATTTCCATTTACACTGATAACAGGGTTTTTAGCAAGTAATATTGCAGCTATTGCAGCTTCAATCGCTTTTTTAGCGGCAAAAGAAGTTTTTTCTCCTAAAATATAATCAAAGCATTCCCCTCTCCCATGTGCGATCAAACCGGCTTCAGCAACTATTAAATTTTTCATACCTTCGATAATTTTATGACGATATTTTAAGCTTTTATAGCGGGGATGAGATTTTGGGACAGTATGATTTTGTTTTTCTTCCGAAGTCATAATAATTCAAATCAATTAATATTGTTCTTTATATAGATTGATATAAAGAAAAACTATTAATCTTTTGCATTATTTTTAAATTGTGTAGATGCTTATGAGCTCAGTAGTGAAAAAGAAGCCTAAAGATTTGAAAATATATAAAACGAGACAAAAAATAGAGGAACTCAAGAGTAAAAAAGGCTTCCATACAGAATTAATTTCCTTATATATTCCTCATGATCGGAAGATATCCGATATAACTAATCACTTAAAGAATGAAATAAGTGAAAGTCAAAATATTAAATCAAAATTAACGAGAAAGAATGTTTTAGATAGTATTAATAGTCTCTTAGGACAGTTAAAAAATATCAAAGACGTTCCTGAAAATGGGTTAGTAATGTTTTCAGGGGCTATACCACAAGGTAATACTCCAGGTACGGAAAAAAATGAATTAACAATTATTGAGCCACCTGATCGCGTACCAACATTTAGATATCATTGTGCTAGTGAATTTTTGCTATGGCCTTTAGAGGAAATGCTAACACCCAGAGAAACATATGGTTTATTAGTTATAGGGAGAGCAGAATCAGCAGTAGGTTATATCAAAGGAAATAGGGTTGAAGTAATTAGAGAGTTCACATCTGGTATCCATGGAAAGTTCAGTGCTGGAGGTCAATCTCAGAGAAGATTTGAAAGGTTAATTGAAGAAGGAGAGAAGCAATTTTATCGCAGAATTTCAGAAACTGTTAATGAATTATTTTTGGAAATGGAGGATTTACGAGGTATATTTATTGGAGGGCCAGGACAATCAAAAGAAAAGTTTGTAAATGATGAAAGTTTAGATTATAGGCTGAGGGAAAAAATATTAGACGTTGTTAATCTTGGATATGGTGGTGCTGAGGGAATACGAGCATTAATAGAAAAAGTGAAGGATAAAATAGAAGATGTAAAATATATCAGAGAAAAACAGGTTGTACAACAATTTATGAAAGAAATATCAACGGATTCAGGTTTAGCATCCTATGGATTGGAAGAAATCCAAAAAGCATTAAACTATGGGGTTGTTGACACATTAATCCTTTCAGAAAAATTAGATTTATTTAAAGTTAAATTAGAATGCTCTAATTGCGATTATAATGAAATTAAGATCGTTAAAGAATTAGATTTAGACCAATTCAAGACAGAGACTCAGGATGAAACCTGCCCTAATTGCAATTCAAATATTATTAATGTAGTAGAAATTAAATCAATTATAGAAGATCTGGGGGAAATAGCTGAATCAATTGGGGCTGAAGTTGATATAATATCTACAGAAACTGAAGAAGGAGAAATGCTATTTAGTACATTTGGGGGAATAGCTGCGATTCTTCGCTATAAAATTGATTATTAAAAAAAAAAATAATTTAAATAATTTTTAAAAAAGGTTCAAGAATTTAAAATGGAATTAAGAGATTTGTTATTAAAATTAAAAATCTTAATGTTTGGTGGGAAAGGTGGTGTTGGAAAAACCAGTTGCGCAGCTAGTTCAGCAATATGGGCTGCGGAACATGGAAGAAATACTTTAATTATAAGTACTGACCCTGCTCACTCTTTAGGTGATAGTTTAGGTATTGAATTAGCTCCTGGAATTCCGACCCCAATTGAACATATAGATAACTTAACTGCTTTAGAAATTAATCCTAAAGCTAATATAGCAGAATTTAAAGGCTTAACAGAAATAAATCCCATTGAAGAAATGGGAATGGGGGATATGATGGAGGGAATGCCGATGTTAGGTGATTTGGAAGAATTAACTTCTATGAACCCTCCAGGGATAGATGAAGCTATAGCTTTCGCTAAAATTTTAGAATTTATAGAGACTGAACATAATTATGATTTAATAATTTTTGATACTGCTCCTACAGGACATACTTTACGATTTTTAGGGTTACCAGAAACATTATCTGGATGGATAGGTAAGCTTATAAAAATGAGAATGAGGATTGGTAAGATGTTTGGAGCTTTAAAAAGAATGTTTACTCGTGAAGAAAAGAAACCAGACAATTCTTTAGAATTGTTAGAACGGCTGAACCAGTCGATAATAAATGCGAGAGACGATCTTACAAATCCTATTAAGAATTCTTTTATAATTGTAATGATTCCAGAGGAAATGGCAATTTTTGAAACGGGGCGATTATTGAATGAATTAATTAAGTTTGATATTCCTGTTTCGAACATCGTTGTGAATCAATTGTACCAAGATAATACCGAATTATGTGCTTTTTGTAAAAGCAGGCGGGAAATGCAGCAAAGGAATCTTAATAAAATAACAGAAATATTTGAAAAAAAATTGCATAAGATTTTGATTCAAGTTCCTTTATTTAAGGAAGAAGTGAGAGAATACGATAAATTAAAGGAAATGGCTGAATATTTAATTAAATAGAATTATTGATTAAACTCTTGTAGATAGCTACAAAAGCTACATAATCTCGCATCTCCACAAGGATAACTACATACTTGACATGAATTATAGTCTTTTTCTTTTTTATTGTGATATAGAGTTTTTGATAATTCCAGAAATCCATTGAGTAGATTGAATTCTATTTCTGGGCTATATTTCTTACATTCCTGAATGAATTCTAAAACTCTTTTTCTAATTATCGGATCTTTTTCTCTATATGGGCAATGAGAAGGATAATAATTAAATTTTTTAAGATTTGCATATAAGAAGATTTCTTCTTCAGGAATTCTCATTAATGGTGATATCTTTTTAATAAAATATTTTTTTATTATATCACTTTCTTGTTTAAAAAAATATTGATTTGCTATAATATCTAAACGTTTATACAGTATATTCATTAGATAAGTTTCAGCGAAATCAGTAAGGTTATGCCCCATTGCTAAGATATTTCCTCCTAATTCGATAGCAGCATCATTTAATAATCTTCTTCTTATTGTAGCACAATAATTACATGCATATTTATAATCCGAAGTTTTAGCTTTTCTATTGATAATTTCATCCAGTGAAATTCCTATTTTTTCTTTAAATGAAATAATCTTATGTTCGATATCATATTTATTACAAAAATCCTCTGCTTTTTTAATACTATTTTCTCTGTACGATTCTATTCCTTCATTTATTGTTAATGCTATAATTTTTGTAGAGTCGTGTTTTTGATTTTGAATTTTATATAAATTATAGAGAAGTGCGATGGAATCTTTTCCTCCTGAAAGTGCGATTATGATTTTGTCTTTAGGTCTTAACATTTGATACTTAGAGATGGTTTTATAAATATTTTTTTCAATATTTACTTGAAAGCATTCTGGGCAGAGATTTTCTCCAGAATATTTCCTTTGAATTACAATATTATTATTGCAATAGGAACATTTCCCTTTTTTTAAAAATATATTATAATTACTCATAGAAGCCATTTTAAAAAAAAATAGTAAAAAATTAAATCCAAAATAGAACTCCACCAAATTTAATAAAGGACAAAATTACATTCCCAAAAACAATAAATAATGTAAAATATCGGAGGATATTTAGGATTGGTTTTTTAACTCTTTGTTTTTCATCATACAAATATTCATAAGAAATCTCAATTAATGTATCTTCTTCTACATTTATTGGTTCCGGAAGATCTAAAGTAATAGTATCTTTAAATCCATCGCCAATATGGTCAATTAGCCTGTATTTATCTTCAGCTAGTACTATTTCGCTTTGTTCTCTAACATCTGCTTTATTTTCAATAAGAAATTTGACATAATCTACGTTTTTGACTCTGATTTCGGAAAGGTAAATCTCTTTTTCATCTTTTTTATATTTAACTTTCTCTTTTTTTTTTCTTGTTGTCTTGTAATCTTGTCCAAAACCCCAATCCAGGACCTCCTTCACCATTCTATCTCCATCGAAAACAGGTAATGGGAGCACATTAAAGAGGGTAACACTAAAAGCGATAATAAAAAGCCAAGCAATTTCTCTTAACCAAAATTCTGGCCAATAACTAGTAAAAAATTTAGCAACAGCGTTTTTATGCATAAAATAAGAAATACTATGAATACCAATTTTTACTCCTATTGCACTAACATTCAATGTATGAGGAATATAAGTATCTGTGGTAAGGTTTATTGTATTTAAATTGAATTCTCTAAGTGCGTTCTCTAGCGTGTCTTCGCTAGTCTGATTTATCAGAACTCCATTAACTTCAATTATATTATCTCCTACTGTTAAATTTGTATAATAATTATTTCCACCTTCACTTGCAGAATAGATTTTAGTTATTTGTATTTCGGTATTTGAGATATATTTGTATCCAATTCCTATATTATAACGAGGTCCTAGTGTTATATTTTTTAACGAATAACTATCACTATAGGGATTATATA
Organism: Promethearchaeota archaeon; assembly: GCA_048941605.1. Lineage (GTDB taxonomy): Archaea > Asgardarchaeota > Lokiarchaeia > Sigyniarchaeales > SOKP01 > Loki-b32. The sequence continues at coordinate 8,080 of JBHLNL010000148.1, forward strand.
CTCTAAATGTTAAATTATCTCCAATCGAACATTGTAATGATGTCTGATTATTTAAAACATTAGTTAATGATCTTCCCGCATAGTTATCAAGAACCACATGTTCGTCATCTCCTGCAGTTTCTTTAATAATTTCTATTATTACATCACCACTTTCAAGATTTCCATAATTAAATCCTCCCTCTCCTTCAGTTAAAACATAACTTACTTGAGAGGTTTGATGATAAAAGGGAGCGATCATAAGGGGAAAACTTAATAACAATATTAAAGCAACTCCTGCCGTCATACCATTTACAAACGTGCCCGCAGCGGCTATTCGAAGTCTGGTATTTCGGTGAAACTTTTTTGATTTTAATTCTCTTTCATCAACTTCAACGAACGCACCAAAACCTATGACAAAAAAAAGACCTGCTCCGAGAACCCCTGTAGATTTAATATCTACTTCATCAGCAGTGGCTGAAATCCCATGAGCAAATTCATGAGTAGTTAAAATGAATAATAATGGGAGAATTAAATAAAATAACATAGGTAAATTGATATTCACCCCTGGAATAAGAGGAATTACAGCTTGCTCAATACTAGGGCTTATTATCAAATTGAGAAAATTGGTAAAAAAGAAATAAAGGGCATATATTGTAAAACCAAATGATATAAAAATCCCTATTGTCCAGAAAATTTTCCAAAATTTAGGAGCTTTTCTTCCAATCTTCGTTAAGAAATTATTTAATTTTTTTGTTTTGAACATTGCGAGTAATGGAAACCAGAGGTAATATGCCTCCTTTCTGTTTCTTAATAAACGAACTAGGAGTAAAACAAAAATCCAAAATATAACAGATAAAATGAACCATGGATTTAAAACAAAATTTAAAATAATATCTAATAAGGACATAAGTTTCCAATAAATTCTATTCTTTTTTATTATCTAATTTATATAACAAGTTAAATTTATTGGTTATATTCCTTATTTTTTGACATTATCCGATTAAAAGCTATATTAAAATAGA
>JBHLNL010000149.1:0-8966 GCA_048941605.1 Promethearchaeota archaeon
TGTGAAAATAATGATATAAAAAAAGTCCTAAAAATTATAATTGAACGTTCTTTCCTCAAAAACAAATGAAAACAATAATTTGATTTTAGTTTACTATAGGTAGTAATATTACGAAATTACTTCCCTTAGAATAATCTCCCTTAATTCTATCCTCAACTAAGACTTCTCCTTTAAATGTATTTAAGATCTTACTTACTAGTGAAAGACCTAATCCCATCCCTTTAGAACCTTTTAATTCTCTATTACCAGGTTTAAATATAATGTTTTTCTTGTCATCTGGTATACCTATACCATTATCTATAATCTCAATTTTAAATTTTTTTGATTGATTTTTTTGCTCTTTAGATATTCTAATATCTATTTCAATCTTAGAATTTTCATTATATTTTATACTATTAATTAAAATATTTTCAAAAACGTGTTGTAAGAGTTCATTGGCATTAACTATTAATTTCTCATTTATTGACCTTATACTTATTTTTATTAGTCTATCATCATAGGCTTTCTCTACAACTTTAATGGCATTATTTATCATTTCATGTAAATTGGTTTGATATATCGAAATTTTTTCTCCATCAAGTTCCGTTAAGGTTCTAACATTAGTTATAAGTTTAGCTCCTCTTTCTACTTGTTTTTTAATTATATTAGATATATTTAGTATCTCTTTAGATTTTTCAGATTCACCTAGATTAAATGAAATAAGCTCAGCTGAAGAATTTATTACCTGAAGTATATTATTCATATCGTGAGTAAAGAGATCTTTATAAAAGTTTGCTTGATCATAAGCTTCACGATAATTCTTTTCTGATAAAGTTAAGGATACTTCAGCATTTTTACGATCAGTAATATCTAATACAATTCCTTGAAAATGTGTGATATTTCCATCTGAATCCCTTCGAATCCAGGTTCTATCATCAAGCCACCTGACGTCTCCCGTTCTAGTTATGATTCTATATTCTTGAACAAATTCATTAATATCATCATTGCTATATTTATTTACTTCCTCAGCAACTCTTCCTAAGTCGTCAGGATATATAATTTCTTCATATTTGAGTTTTCCAGAATAAAATTCTTCTTGAGTATATCCAAACTGTTTTACATTTTCAGATACAAATTCAATTGGCCATCCTTCGGAATTCTGCCATAAAAACAACACACCTGGGCTACGATTAATAATATTTTCTAATTCTTTAAGTCTTTCATATGATTTTTCTAGTTCTAATTGAGCAGAGACCCTTTTTTGTTCTGATTCTTTTTTTTCTAGGATAGTTTTTAGTCTTATTCCAAGCTCATTTGTTAATTTTTTCTCTTCTGGTAAAAATGGTTTATCTTTTATATAATAGATTTCGATTTCTAATGGATTCTCGGCAATTTCAATTTGAGTCGAAAATTTCCAATCTGATGTTTCAAAATTATCTGAGTAGAATTCCTTGTCATTAAATTTAATTTGAGCTCTTGATAAATCAGGAAATTGCATTGATTGGGGAATAAGATTTACAATTCTCGATAAAAATTCATCATATGTTAAGTTGTCCATCTCAGTAATTTTGGATAATTCAAATAAAAAATTTAATTCATTTACTCTTTCTTTGAGTCGCTTTTCTGATTCGTGAAGCTTAAAAGTAGATTCTTTTTGCTCTGTTATATCATGAATAATTGCTTGTATATAAGTTTCTCCTCCCATATCAACAAGATCAATATAGTTTCTTGCCCAAAATTCACTTCCATCTTTTTTATACAATAAAATTTCTCGAGGTTTAGGAACCATGCCAGAACTAATTTGTTTTTCTCTTTCCTCCAAATTCGCAGATCTTATATCAACATAAAAGTTAAAATTCTTGAAGTGATTTCCTATGAGTTCTTCTTTAGAATATCCAGTAATATTATAAGTTTGATCATTACAATCAACAATAAATCCGTCAGTTTTAAAAAGTACAATCACAAATGGAGCATTATTGAATAATTTACGATATTTTTCTTCAGATTCTTTTAACTTTTGTTCTGCTTTTTTCCGTTCTGAGACATCTTGTGTAACGCCTAAAAACCCTACAACATTATCACTATCATCACGTAGAAATGTAAATGTAATTTCTACAGGAATGATATACCCATTTTTATGAATTTGGTCTATTTCAAACGTACGAGAGCGGTTTAAATCCTTATCTGCTTTCCTTTCAATTTTAAGTTCTTCACTAAAGATTTTGGAAATTTTTCTTAGAGATTCAGGTGTCATTCTCTTAGACATTGGAATAGTTTTTGCTTCATCAGCGGTGTAACCCAAAATTTTTGGGCTATTTGAACTTACAAATGTTAAATTCAAATTCATGTCTGCAGACCACACCACCATATTAGTATTTTTAGTAAGTATTCGATAGCGTGCCTCAGATTCCCTGAGTTTTTTTTCAGTATCATACTTATCCGTATTATCAATTGTCATAGCTAAATTCGCTGTAGAGCCTTCATAATTTATAGTTTTCGAAAAGATTTCAAGCCATCTAATATCCCCGTTCTTTTTAATTATCCTAAATGAATAATGATTAATAACATCTGTATCTCCTATTTGCTTTTTACCGGCTTGTTCCATAACAAATTCCCTGTCCTCAGGATGGATCATTTTTGAAAATTCATTAGGTGCCCAACTTTTGATCTCTTCTGATGGATAACCGTTAATCTCGACAACTCTATCATTAAAATACTTAAATATACCATCCTGTATTACCACAATCCCCATTAACGATTGTTCAGTGATATTTCTAAATTTTTCTTCTGATTCTTTTAACTTCTGCTCAGCTATCTTCATATCAGTAATGTCAGTAAATGTTACAGCAAAATATCCTTTTTTAGGAGAATACCCTGAAACTCTAAACCATTTTTGTATTGCTTCGGAATATTCTTCAACTGTTAAGGGTATTCCTGTAAGTCCTACATTTCCAAATCTGCCTATCCAATCAGCAGGATCATTTTCAGTTCCAGGAATTGCTTCTGTTACATTTTTACCAATTAGATTTTCTTTTTTCAGACCAGTCAACTTTTCAAAAGCAGGATTTGCTTCAATATATTTATAATCAATTGGCTTATTTTTATCATCAATTATAACTTCATGAAAAGCAAAACCAGCATTCATATTCTCAAATAAAGAGCGATATTTTTCTTCTGACTCTCTTAATTTTGTTTCCATCTCTTTTCTTTCGGTGATATTTCTTCCTACTGAAACAATTAGTATATTTCCATCTGGACCATTAAGTTTTGTACCAGAATATTCATATGGAATTTGTTGACCATCTTTTGTAATAAGTGTCATTTCTACGGTTGTTTTTCCACTTTCTAATATTTCTTTTGCTGCTACTTCTGCTTTTTTTAAATCTTCTTCGTTATAATAAGAATTAGGTGCCTTGAGAGATTGAATTTCATCATCACTATATCCTGATATCTTTCTAAATGCTTCATTCCATATAATTGGTTTTCCGGTTTGAGGATCAAATACAAAAATAGTGTCTTCTGATGCATTAATTACATTCTCTATAAATTCTTTTTCGAATATATTTTTCAAAATCATTAATATCGTCTTTCAATACTTTTCTTTTAGTAAAATTTTAGAGCACTAACCAATCTAATTGATAACGATTGAATCAATATTTTAAATTTCACATTATATTATATAAAAGAAATGTGTTTTACGTAATGATAGAACGTATAAATTATAAAACTCGGTATTTATAAACTATTGGAAACCTAAAAAGGAAATCTTTTAATTTCTAAAATCCCTAAAAAAGTAAACTCCACACTAGAAATGTTATATTTTATAAAAAATTAATATAAAAAAAAATGTATTTTACAGTGGTTTTAACCACCACCGATTGGAGGAAAGATAGAAACTAAATCTCCATCTTTCATAATAGTTTTGAGATCTTTATGTGGATGGCCATTAACTAAAATTATTGCCCTTCTCTCATCCTTTGGAATGCTATATTTATCAAATAACACTTTTATCTCACTATTTTTTGGAATCGATAAAATTTCCTTTTCTGGTCCATATTCCCTAAGAGTGGCAAAGAATTTAACTGTGACTGTAATAGTGTCTTTATTCATCTTCTTCTCGCTTAAAGTACCATTTATATAATAATGCCATATTTCGTGGAAATAATGAAACTCTATCTCCAGCTTTAACATTCTTCTTTAGTCCCGCATATACATTGTTTACAAAAATATGGTAAACTTCACTGTTATCAATGTTGAACATTTTCAGAATATCTTCTACTTTCGATATTTTAGAATCATCGATTTCTAATTTTAATGATAAAGATCCTTTTATGTTTGGATCTGTTTTTTTTCTTAAATCGCCGAATAACTTTAGATAAATTGGCATTTTCCAGATCAATTCTATTTAAAATACACTGTCCAAATCATCATCTGATACATCAAACACCGTATTATGTGGGGGGAGCTTTTCTTCAGTAATAAATTCTGGAAGTCTATCATGAATAGGTGTAAATCCTGCTTTTTTGTTAAATTCCAGTTCTGTATCGATAATGGATTTTCCAATTGGTCCAACGTCATCAACAGTTAGATTTGCCCCCAAAACACCATTTAAAGATTCGACAACACCTTCCAATCCTTCAGGGATATCTAGTACTGCGAATGCAATAAAAAGACAATATCCAGATGCATCAACAGCCGCAGTAGCTAATTGTAAATTTCGCGATACTTCCGCTTTCTTTGGATCCATTGGATCCAATGTACCTCCTACTCCTAAAATCTCTGGAGCAATCGCATAACCAGCAGTATGATCAGCACCCATAGGTGTCGTTGCGTAGGTTACACCTATTCCCTTAATTGCTCTAGGGTCATATGCGGGGAATCCTTGACCCTTACAAGTTGGTATCCTTGTCACACCTAACACTTTACCAGTAATTTCAGTACCTTGAGATAATATTTTTCCTGTGGGTGTTTTCTTACGAATCTCCTCCATAAGCTTTAAAGCTCCTTTACCATCTCCAAAACTAGCTAATCCTCCTTCCATCGCAACCGCTAATGTGTCTCCTGCTTCTATTGTATCACATCCGAGATCGTTACAAGCACGGTTTAACTCACCAACATCATCTAAATTATAGATTCCACAATTCGCTCCAAGTGCCCAAACACTCTCATATTCAAGAACTCCAACTGGATCTTTTCCGCCTGGTTTAACCCAGATTTCTGAACATTGTATAATACACCCAGGATTGCAATAGTGGGGACGTTCTCCACCTCTATTTTTTATGATCTCTGCTTTTGCTTCACCAGATATTTTTTCAGCTCTTTCATCTTGACCCGTAGAAAAGTTTCTTTGAGGTAAGCCTCCTGCTTCATTTATGATATTTACTAATACAGATGTACCATATGAATTGAGTGCACCCCCTGGTTTTGTAACATCATGAGTCGTAAGAGCATCTCTTAATTTTTTAATACCTGCTTTGAATACTTCTTGGTTGGCAATTTCTACTCCTAGTGCACCTGTTTCATCAACTACAATAAATTTTAGACCCTTTGATGCCATAACAGCCCCTAACCCACCTCTTCCAGCATATCTACTTGGTAACCCTTCTGGATCATTAAAACAAACTCCTGACATGGCTCCAAGTAGCTCAGCAGCTATTCCAACACTACATATCCCCACTTTATCCCCAAATTCTTTGAAGAGATCCTTATAAACGCCATACAAACCTTTTCCAGACCATTTATTAGCTTTTATGAATTCTCCACCATTCATAGTTACTTTTAGAAGATAATAATCATCTCCTTCATGTTTACCTTCTACTATTATAGCACCTATACGCATTCTAGCTAACATCTGAGCAAATGGAGTCCCTGCATTAGCTTCTTTTATACCACCTGTTAATGGAGATTTTCCACCAACGGAAAGTCTTCCGCTTGAAGGTGCGGCAGTTCCTGTGACTATACCGGGAGCTAATACTAATTTATTATGAATTCCTAATGGATTGCATGTTGGAGGTACTTCTTTAGCAACAATGGTTGAGGTCATCCCACGTCCACCTAAGGCAGCATAATCTCCGGGCAAATCTTCATATTTAGCTTCTAAATTCGTCATATTTACTCTTAATATTCTTTTTGGCAAATTTTTCACCTCTATTTTTTAGGCAAGTAATAATAGTATTTCAAATTTATTTAAACACTCGTTATGTACTAATTGAAATAACGCTAGTGGGGATTTTTATTCTTTATTAACAATTTAGTTTAATTTACTATTTTATCAAATTTCATAAAATAATAGATTTAATAGAAATCTAATTTTATAACTTTTAAAGAGATATGGATGACGAAAATAATAACCTTGATAACTTTTTATCTGTTAAGATAATTCAAAGTGGTGATATAATAAAAATTTCATTATCTCCAACCAATTTAAGAAAGAAATTCAATAATATATATAGTTTACTATTAAAAGAATTAAAATTTAAACAAAAAGATACATATCTAAGTAATGAAGAGGGAAGAATGGTTGGAAATATTGATATGGAGTTGTCCCTCGAAAAGATAATAAAGAAATTTGGTAATAAGTTAAAACTATATTATGAAAAAATTATTTAATTAAAATAATTCTGTAATCCCTTATTTAAAAATAGGAAGTAAAAGATGGCTTGGAAACTCAGCTGAGTGGTAAATTTTTTGTTCTGCTACAATATATTCTCCTAATTGACCTTCTCCTCCTAAATTTGAGTTAATATCAAATCTAGGAAAATTGCTTGAGGTTATTTCAATTCGAATTTTATGACCCTTTCTAAAATAGTTTGATGTATTTCCTAATTCAATCTCATATTTATAAACTTTTCCAGCTTCTATAAGAGAAGGAACATCATCCCCGTTTCTAAAGCGAGCTCGAATTCCACCATCTAGAATATTTAGAGCTTTCCCTCTAGGGAATACGTCAACTAGCTTTACCATAAAATCTGTATCTATAGCTGAGGACGATGCATATAGTACCATCTTTATAGGACCGGTTATTTCTACTCCTTCATTTAAAGGTTCAGTGGAGTATACTAAAACATCATTTCTTCTTTCAGCATCTTTCTGGTTCTGAGCTCCCTTTACAATAAGTAAATTTCTGCCTCCTTTTGTAATTACCGGGTCCATTGGATCAAAAATATATTTATCTTCTAAATCATTAGTAGGTTGATTAATACTTAAGAAACCATCTCCTTGGATACTATTTGCATTTCCTCCAGAATGGATATATAATTTTTCATATTTCATTTTCTCTGGTGGCCATTTTTCTGTGTATCTCCAAGTGTTTTTTCCCATGATCCAATACTTAATAGAAGGTTTATTTATATCAGGAAAAGATTTATTATCATCCATTAACCAATAACAATTCCAATTAAGATTGAAAAATCTTTTGAAAAATTCTATCATTCCACCGTTACGGATTCTGCTTTCTGGATGTCCTATAGCACCATGAGCCCATGATCCGATGAGCATTTTTGAAAATTTTCTTACATCTCCTATTGCTCTTTCTTTTATTTCTAGAAAATCACTCAATTGCTTTTCTAAGAACATATCCTGCCAACCTGCTAACATGAAAACGGGTTGAGATAATTTTGTAGCATCCATTTCTAAGAATCCTGACATTTTATGAGTGTCCTTATCCAAACCTCGTGTAATCAAGAAATCATTTAGAAATTTAAAATAGATATTATAACTACGCTTAGAAGGATCAAAATTCTTAACTTTATAATAAGCAACCAATAGATCCTGAATTTCTTTAATAGATTTACCTTTTAACTGAGATAATCTTATCTGACTTTTTTTCTTAATCGGTTCATTAAACAACGCATATTTTGGGTTTAAAAACCTTTCATACATCAACTTTGTTAATGTTTGCACCTGCGGAATTTCTTTGTGTGTTACAATATTAACCATTATTCTGTATATAGATGTGGTAAGAGCATGTATCTGTAAACCTCCATTATTTTTCCATAAATTTAATGTTGATGTAATAGCTGGCGAGATACATGTTAGATACTCATTATCCCATGATAATGCAAGTTGAGTCAATCCAAAATAACTTGCTCCTACCATTCCTATTTTCCCATTGTACCAATATTGTTTAGAAATCCATTTTAAAGTTTTTAATCCGTCATCTCTTTCTGTAAATAAATAAAAGTTAAATCCAGTAGAGTGCCCGGTTCCTCGAATATCTTGTATTATTGCTACAAATCCATAACCAGCATAACCATAGCCTAAAAAGCTGAAAATATCTTTCCAGTAGGGTAATCTTATTAATATAGTTGGACATTTGCCTTTTTTCTTAAATATTTCCTTTGGTACATATATATTGGTAGCTAATTTTACTCCATCCTTCAATTCAATAAAAGTTTCTGGATATCTTTTCACTTTGTTTTTTGCATTCCCCAGACTCAATGAAATTCCTAAAATTTTCACTAAAGGAACAGATCCGTATTTAATTATGAATCTCGTTAACTTCCAAATTATTTTTGGTAATCTGGCCTTAATAGGCACTTTCAAATAAGACAAACTTGTGACATAGTTTTCTTTCATTAAAATGAAAAAATATCAATACCTTATAAATTTTCAAAAATAAAAAATGGCAGGCCCGAGGGGATTTGAACCCCCGATCTTCAGCTTAGGAGGCTGCCGCCTTATCCAGACTGGGCCACGGGCCTATATTTATTAAGTTTCTTTATAATCATATAAACATATAATAAAATAAAAAGTTAAATGAATAAAACATATTTCCATTCATTTTTCCTTCAATCTTATGTAGACATTTTTATCATTGTTTTCAATGTGAGTATAAAAGTAAAGGACTATAAAAATAATGAAAAGGTTTTAATTCACATAGTTTTTATTTGTAATTATAAATATTTTTTATGAATAATTGTTTTTTCGAGTTTTATTAATAATGTCACGCGAAAGTTTTTCGAGATCTAACCGTCCTATTGATTATT
>JBHLNL010000150.1:0-8937 GCA_048941605.1 Promethearchaeota archaeon
CATTATATGATGAAAAAATTGAAATAGATCTAAGCAAATTGGAACCTCTTATTGCTGAACCACATAGTCCCGGTAACGTTAAAACAGTTAGAGAATTAGAAGGAATAAATGTAGATCAAGTTTGTATTGGGAGTTGTACTAATTCTTCATTAAGAGATTTAAAAATAGCAGCAAATATGTTAAAAGGAAAGACAATTGCTCTGAATACAGTCTTAACTGTATCTCCGGGGTCAAGACAAGTAGTTGATCATATGGTTGAATCGGGTGAAATGAGTTATATGGTAAAAGCTGGAGCAAGAATATTAGAAAATGCATGTGGTCCTTGTATTGGAATGGGTTTAGCACCAAAAAGTAATGCAGTATCCCTAAGAACTTTTAATAGAAATTTTCTTGGACGAACAGGTACTAAGAATGCTAATGCGTATTTAGTAAGTCCAGAAACTGCAGCTATTGCTGCTATTGAAGGAAAAATAACTGATCCACGAAAGTTCGGTAAATTACCTAAATTCACCATGCCAAAGAAGTTTTTAGTAAATGACAACATGATTGTTCCACCTTTACCTCCTGAAAAAGCTAAAGATGTAGAAATTGTAAGAGGACCCAATATCAAACCTTTACCTGAATTTAATCCATTACCAAATAAATTAGAAGGAGAAGTACTCTTGAAAGTTGAAGATGATATAACCACTGATCATATTATGCCTGCTGGTGCTAAAATTCTACCATTAAGAAGTAATATACCAGAAATAAGCAAATTTGTGTTTAATGTAGTTGATGAATCTTTCCATGACAGATCTCTTGAAAAGGGAGGAGGTTTTATTGTTGGAGGAGATAATTATGGTCAGGGGTCAAGTCGTGAGCATGCAGCGATTGCTCCTAAATATCTTGGAATAAGAGCAGTCATAGTAAAGAGTTTTGCTCGTATACATTTAGCAAATCTTGTAAATTTTGGGATTGTACCTTTAACTTTTGTTAATAAAGATGATTATAATTCAATAGAACCTGGAGATAAATTCGAGATTGACTTAACTACAATTAAATCTGGGAAAGTTATACTAAAAAATCTGTCAAAGAATATTGATATTGTTTTGACTCATTCGCTTAGTGAGCAAGATCTAGAAGAGTTAATGGCAGGTGGAAAATTAACACTAATAAAGCAAAAACACGCTTAAATAAAGATTTTATATATATTTTTTTACTTTTTTATTGAATAATATGTTATACTCTACCAGGATAATCTACATTTTTAAAAGGCCAGTAAGCTTTGATCCAATCCTTTACAGTATTGAATAATATATCATCCAGCCCTTTATCGTATTCAGTCTGACGAACCCACATATGTACAACCGCATCTAGATTAGATGTCTCTGATGGATTGATGTAAACACAGCCAAGAACTCTTGATTCATCTAATGATATAACAGTATAGGCAAACGCTTCGCGATCCAGAAACTCTTGTTGATGTGTTTTCAGGTCAACAAGATTTTCCTCGAGGGTGAAACCTGATCTCGGCCATGAACCACCAAACATAGTATGAAGTAAATCTTGACTTTCCATAACAGCTTCGTAGTCCTTTTCAACGTCATCCACAGATAACATTCGAAGACGAAAATGCTTTGTTTCAAACTTCGAAGGGATCTCGAAATCATCTGGTATGAATTTGTTTTTAGACATTGTTCTTTCTTTTTCAAGAATCATTGAAATACATATTGGATATATTATATAGAATGCCTAGTTTTATAATTATAATAGGTTTAATTTTAAAATATCATGTTTAATAAAAAATTTCTACAAGACCCTAAGAAGCGCTTCAGTGATAGAGTAGAAAAGTACATTAAATATAGACCTAGATATCCGCAAGAAATAATTGAATTCCTGAAAGAAAAAAATATTTTATCTAAAGAGTCTGTAATTGCAGACATTGGATCAGGAACAGGTATATTGAGTGAATTGTTTCTGAAAGAGGGTAATTTAGTTTATGGAGTGGAACCAAATATCGATATGAGAAAAGCAGGGGAAAAATTGCTTAATAATTATTCAAATTTTTTTAGTATCGATGGATCTGCAGAAGACACAACGTTAAAACCTAATAGCATTGATATTATAACAGCAGGTCAAGCATTTCATTGGTTCAATTTGGATAAAACCAAATTAGAATTTCAACGTATTCTCAAACCAGAAAGTTGGTTGGTATTAATATGGAATCGTCGAAAAAAGGAGACAAATGAATTTTTAAAAGAATATGAAAAATTTCTCTTGAAATATGGAACAGATTATAAAGCAATCGAGAAGAGTAAGCTAGATTTTGACAAATTTTTTGGAGGAAATCAATTAAAAATAAAGTATCAAAAAGAGAATTTTGATAACTATCAAATATTTGATTATGAAGGTTTAGAGGGGCGATTACTCTCTACATCATATATACCTTTAAATGATAATCCTAAATATAATGATATGTTATCTGATTTAAAGAAATTATTTAAAAAACATCAAAAAAAAGGATTCATTAAATTCGAATATAATACTGAAGTTATCTATGGTCAATTGGAATAGCACATAAATTATTAGGATTCTTCGAGAAAGAAATTTATTGAACCCTTTATTGTCTTAAACTTTTCAAGTGAAGATTTTATATCTCCTTTTTTTAATAACAGCAAACCTTCGTTATTTAGCTTTTTAACCAATTCTTTAAGCTCTTCAAAACTATGATCTTTTTGAAGTTTCATCAATAATTTTGAATTTTCTTCAATTATATCAGTTTTATTTATAGATTCGGCGAGTTTTAAAAGTTCTTCACACTTCGAAATCGCTAGTTCATATTTATTATTTTTTTGAAGTGCTTCTATTTCTTGATTTATATCTTCAATCTTATTTACCTTATCTAAATAGGCCTTTTCTGCGTTTAAAATATCATTTTGAATATATTCTAATTCATGTAAATAATCTCTTATCTCATTTTCTTTTAATTTTGTGATAATCGAGCTTAATTTAAGTTTAATATCATCAAAAAGAAATTTTTCTTTCAATTTAATACTCTGCTCGATTATTTCCTGAGCATCCGCAATAAGTTCTTTTCGAACCTTAGCTTTTAAATGCTTATGCTTAAAATCTAACCATTTTTTTGCATAATCACTATCATCAAGTTGAGATAGTAAATTTTTTGCTTTGTCTAGTGTTTCTTCGGTTTTTTCATAATCTTGAGCCAAGAATCCTGCATTAAAACTATATTCTAATTGATTTAATTCATCTTTTAATTTATTTATTTTTTCAAGTTTTTGCCTTTCTTGCTCAGCCCGTAATCTTTCACGCTCTTTTTCCTCTTTTTCTTTTAATAATTTTTTAATTCGAGCGATTAAATCTTCTTGTTCTTTAATAAAAGATTTCAAATCTTCTGGCTTTGCTAATTCTATAATTTCATAAGCAAGTGATAATGCTTCTTTTAATTGACCTTTTATATATGCCTGACCTTGGATAGCAAGTCGATTATCAATTTGCTCTACAATTCTAATTTTCCTTTTTTCTTCTTTTTCTTTCACTTCCTCTACAGGTTCTGATTGATCTTCAGTCAAATTTTTCACTCTTTTTCTATCTTTTTAATTCTTATACTCTTGTATTTGTAGAATTATTTGCTCAAAGAATTCTAAAGAGCCTGAACATGAACCCTTATTTAGAGCTTCAATTCCATTTTTACTTAATTCTTCTATATTTTCTAACAATTGCTGAGCACTAATGAATTTTTGTTTATAATCGTCCCATTTCTCTTTTTCATCATCATCTACTAGTTCTCCAAGGAAAATGTCTCCCTTTTCGAGGAGATCATTCAATTTATTGATTTCCATATTTTTTAATAATAAAGTAAAGCGTTTTTCTAACTTTGAAAGTTCATCTTTTATTTTTGCTTGTTTTTCCTCAAATTCTTTTCTTTCTTTAATCTCTTTCTTTGTTGATTCTAAAATTTGTGTATAATTCTCAATTAGATCAGATTTTTTAAGTGTTATAGCAAGATCGATAATTTTTTCACAATCCGCTAAAACTTCATTCAAAAGGGCATTTTTTCTATTTTTTTTAATTGAAATCTCTAATTCAACAATTTCTTTATTCATTTTTTTAAATAATTGTTCGGCTGATTCAATCTCGGAAGTTAATAGCTCTAATTTACTTCTATATTCTGGAACATCTATTTTTTCTGTTTCTTTTAATAATTCTTTTGATCTTGACTTTATTTCCATGTATTGATGGTTTTCTTTCAATGTATTAATTTTTTCCGAGAAATTATCAAATTTTTCGATAAAATCTAATCTTTTATAAGCTTCTTCTATATTTTGCTTGAATTTTACCCATCTATTCTTAATTTCATCATCAATTAGATTAGAAAGTAAACCTAATCCTTTTTCATAAACCTCCGTTGCTTTAGGCAAATCAAGATTATCTATTAATGGTTTTAATTCCTTTTCAATTCTTAAGAGATCATTTTTTATTTTCTCCTGTTCTGAATACCATTTTCTTTTTTCTTTTATAATTAATTCTTTAGCACTAGGGATTAGAGTTAAGTCATATATAGCTTCATAATTTTTAACAAATTTATCAATTAATTTATGTGCATCTAATATCCGTTCAGATCTGATTAATTCATTGTATTCTTTTTCTATTTTTGTAGTTTCTTCCTCAATTTCGGAGACAATTTGTTGATTTTCAAACTTTTCTGTTAATGTTGAAATTAAACTTTTTTGTTCTGTTATTAGAGCATCATCTTCTATCTTTATTGCTAATTCTATAATTTCTTTCAGTAAGTCAATAGCATTTTTATACTCTTCAGATTGTATTAGATTTTCAGATTTTGCTTTTAAATCATCAACTTTTTCCAAAATTGGTAAAACAGTTTTTTCTTGATAATTTATTATCTCATATAACTCATCCTTTGACAAATTTAAATTATTGAAAAATTCAAATGGTTCAGATCTCATATCAAAAGTAATATTTCTAATAATTCTAAACAGTGGGAACTCTTCTTTCAATATCACACGGATGTTAGGAATATGGTTTTTCAAAGCTTGAGTAGCATTCTTACCAATCCAAATATACATTGTTTTTATTTTTGTGATATAAATAGCTAAAATATTGACAATTGTGAAGACTTCCTTTATGTGTTCATAGGCAACCTCATCAAAAGTGCCATCATAATTAAGTTTGAAAGTTTTTATAACATTTTCAACCATATTACCCCAACCTTGTATATTGTAATTACATAGTCTAAGATCTTGTTTTTAAACATTTGCGATTAGATATATAGAATTATATAATCAGAAAGTTAATATAATTCTATCAAAATTAAACAATTGGAGGTTAATTTATGAAAGAATACAAAGTCGTAACTATTAAAGGAGGAATGACTGCTACAAAATTAGTTGAAAATGCTCAAGAAAAATTAGATGAAATGGCAGCTCAGGGCTGGGAATTCAAATTTTTGGATAATATATTATGGATTTTTGAAAGAGAAAAATAATTTTAGATTCTCATCCACTATGAATTAACCAGATTAAACTTTCTTTATATCACCAAATTCCTCTAAAAATTCTACAAAATCGCGAACAACTCTAGGATAAAAAACATGATTAAATTCTAATGTCAGCACAGCGCTAATCTCTTTAAGATTAAAAGATAATTCAATGAAATTTTTCAACTCACGGACGTCCCCACCTGTTATATCTGGAGGTATTGGGACTTTAAACTTCTCATAAGCACTTGAAATTAAGATTGGTACGTAATATATCAGATTTCTCATTCCTACATAATTTAAAGTCCATTTCTGTTTAAAATAATCTGGTTCCTTAATAAGAGTAATGTCTAAAGAAAGCAACTTAGATAAATGATTCCACTGAGCTTGTAGATCATTCTGTAATCTAATTAATTCATCATATTTTTCAGAAATTAATTTTTCAGTTATTGAATTTAATGAACCAAGCTGCTTTACTGAATCCAATATTTTTTGTTCATGTTTGGTAAAACTGTCAATTAAATTTAGTCCAAGAAAAATCAATTCTTCTTTTGATATTTCAAGATGAGCAGTCCTTTCATTGAGTTTATTAAATAGATCAAACAGCATTTTTTTTAGATTACCAAGTCTTTGATAAAAGGCTTCTTCTATAATTGGCCATGTTAGATTTAATGTTTCTTTATTTTGTATTGAAAAAATATAACTAGTACAGAGAGCGATGGCAATTACTCGTTTTAATTCTGTAGAATCACATTTATCTATAGTATCGAGAGAACTATGCCAAAATGGATCATTGTGTCCAATCATTATTCCTGGAATTTTTATTGGAGTTCCCACAAAAACACAATGGTCACTTCCTCCTGAATAAGGAGTGAACCGATACCGCATAGGCATCTTAGTACCATTTATGGCTTCTCCATTGGGGTGATCTGCAATTTTTCTTGTGAGATATTTAATTACATCATTCAAAATTGAAGGTCTTGAATATGGGGCGAGATAAATTTCACAAGGTTCTCCGATTATACTAGGGTGTTCTCCAATCATATCTAAATTAATATTGAAAAGTGCCTTTTTAACGATTTCTTCATGTTCCTTAACCCATGGAAATGTCCCATGGAATTCAGGTACCCAGAGAAACCTTAATGTTCTTTTAGGGGGTTCTATTTTTTTCTGCTTTATAAGAGTTGTAAGTGAACGAGCGAATTCTATTAATCCACCAGATCCACTAGCGTTATCATTTACTCCTGCTGCGGGATGGCAAATATGTGCTGTTAATATGATTTCTTCTTGAGGTTTTTTTGTACCACGAATAGCAGCAGAAATTACTTCTAATTCACTATCATACAGTTTAGCATTAATTTTAGCATGTAGTTTAACCACACCTTTTTCCAGAAGGTCCTTTAGATGACGTGCTTGTTCGAAGGTAATGACAAATCCAAAACTTGTTTTCTCTAAAACTTCAGCTATTGCTGGAAACCTATTATACACAGTCATATTTAAATGATTAGCTGTTCTATCTGCGTTGGGATATACTATAACGCCCAAAGCTCCCTTTTCAACATATAAAGGAGGAACAATTATTCTTGGAGCTTCCATTAAAATTAATTTACCCTTTACGTCCTTTCCTTCAAAATCTTCTTCTTTAATTCCTTTTCCAACATCTATCAACTCAGCAGATACATCACAACTTTTTGATCTCCCTACAATACACATTGGAATATCCTGAAATCGACATAATGTTTCATTTTTCGGCTCTATCAACGATAATTCCCCTGATTTAATTTCCCAACTTTGAGTTGTTATCCATTCCCAAGTCTTAGTTTTTCCATCCGCAGGATATTTATGGAGTTTAAGTTCATCTAAACCATAAGATTCTAGTTCTTTCATTACCCGTTCCACAATTTCATGATAATCTTGTGAGCCTACCACACGATTATACTGCGAGATTTTTGCTACCCAATCTAAAGCGTATTTTCCACTTACTTCATTAAGAATTTCATTAATAAATTTAGAAAGATCTTTCATATTATAAAGCACTAATTAAAAAATCTTGATGCTATTTAATTTGATATTACAATCCAATTACATAAAAAGCTTATTAATGGAAATTTAAAGATATTCTTTAAATCATTTTTTTAGGATCCAATAAATCATCAAGATCTCCTTTAATCTTGATCCCTAATTCTTTAATTACTTCTCTAATTGTTTTATTCTCTTCGTACGCTTTTTGAGCAATTTCAGCAGTTTTATCATAACCAATTATAGGACTTAAATTAGTGACAATCATCAGTATTCTGTCTAGTTGAGAATTTATATTTTCTACATTAGCTTTCAAATCTTTTAAGCAATATTCTATAAATGAGTTTACTCCATTATTAAGGATGGTAATTGAATTAAGGATGTTATAGATCATTAATGGTTTACACACATTCAAATCTAAAATACTACCGTAGGACTCTCCAAGTGATACTACAGAATCATTGCCAATAACTTGAAGACAAACTTGGATTATTGCTTCTGATTGGGTGGGGTTTATCTTGCCTGGCATTATTGAAGATCCGGGTTCATTTTGAGGTAAAATCAACTCTGCTAATCCCACTCGTGGTCCACTCCCCATCCAGCGAATATCATTAGCCATCTTTAATAATGATAAAGCTATCAAACGTAGGTTACTACTAACTTTAACAAGGGTATTATGTGAAGCAATTCCTTCCGCTTTCACTGGATTAACCTTAAAGGGGAAATTAGTGATTTCAGAGAGATGAGATACTGTACGTTTAGGAAATTCTTTATGTGCATTCAATCCCGTTCCTAATACTGTCCCGCCTATTGGTATATAATACAATTCATTACAAGTTTCTTTTAATCTTCCTAAATTAGTTTCGATTTGCTTTTTATAAACCTCAAATTCTAAAGATAAAGGGATAGGAACGGCATCTTGTAAATGTGTCCTTCCTACTTTGACAATATCTTTGAACTCTTTAATT
Organism: Promethearchaeota archaeon; assembly: GCA_048941605.1. GTDB lineage: Archaea > Asgardarchaeota > Lokiarchaeia > Sigyniarchaeales > SOKP01 > Loki-b32. The sequence continues at coordinate 8,482 of JBHLNL010000150.1, forward strand.
TTGTTTTCTAATAGTTCTTTGAGTTTTTCTAATACAGATAACAATTTTTGAATCATATGTAAAGTAGATAAATGCATTGTACTAGGGATTACGTCATTAGATGATTGACTTTTATTTACATGGTCATTTGGGTGTACTGGATACTTTTTACCAATAGGGTGTCCTAAAATTTCATTAGCGCGATTTGCTAAAACTTCATTCATATTCATATTTGTTTGAGTCCCAGATCCAGTTTGAAAGATATCAATCGGAAATTGGTCTAAATATTTATTTTCCTCTATTATTTCATTAATTGCTTGAAGTATAGCATCCCCATTATCTTTATTAATCAAACCTAATTCTATATTCGTTATAAGACAAGCTTTTTTAATTTGGGCTAAAGAAGTAATAAAAATTTTAGGAAATGTCTTTCCACTTATTTGAAAATTATTTATTGCTCTTTGAGTATTAATACCC
>JBHLNL010000151.1:0-8913 GCA_048941605.1 Promethearchaeota archaeon
TAGTAGGAATGATATGACGAGAAGAATAATTATTATAAAATTTTTTTAGAAATTTGCATTAAAAGAAACTTTAAGTCTAAAAATAAAATTATAATAAGAAAAAAATTATTATATTTATAATAATAATTTTAAAAATCTAAAACCATAAAAGGTGTAGATTTATTCAATTTGGGTCTGATTTAGGAATCAATCAAGAAGATATCGAAAAAATTAGCCCTCAAATTACATTTATAACATCAAATGCAGATATTGAGGCGATAGCTCTTGTTTCTCAAGAAGGGTATCAAATTGCATTTAGTGCATTACCACAATATCACGTAGATGGTGATCAATTTTGTGGTCTTTCAAGTGCCTTGTTAATGACAGGAAGATCGACAATCCAGACTCTATTTCAAGAAGATTTAAGTGAAATTATTGTTCGTGCCCAGGATGGCTATATTGTAATAACAAATGCAGGTCGATTAGTAATTGTATGTGCAGGAACTATTATTGACACACTAATGAAGACTGTAAAAGTAATGAGAATTGCGGCTAAAAATTTATATAAAGTTTTTGAGGATCGTTAGTTCGAAATAAAACTTTAATTAATATTAAATATCCTTGTCTTTCTTGGTTATTTTTAATATACTTTAAATCTGGATATTTAATAAATTTCAAAATAATATCAATAGATTTTTATTTAAGATAAAATATTTTAAACAAAATATTCGATTAATTATTTATCTACGATTATGGCAACTGTGAAAAAACTTATCTGGCAGTGGCCTTGGCATTGGCAATAGAGCCAATTGCAATGGATATTAATTAAATTTGTTTTTCATCTTAATACTTTCTTTTAATGTATTGAATCTCTTTTTAAATGCGCATTAATTATATTGATTTCCAATATTTTAATGATACACATCATAAGATGTGAAAAAAATTGTAAATGGTACTAAAAATGTTAGATTATTTTAATGGAAGAATTTTATTACAACCAAATGAAATTCCAAAAGAATGGGTAAATATCTTACCAAGTTTACCCTCTACTATGACGCCCTTAATCAATCCGCTGGATGGGAAACCTGCACCCTTAGAAATGGCAGTTTCCATATTTCCTAAAGAATGTGTAATGCAGGAAATATCAGAAGAACCTACGATTCCCATACCTAATAAATTAAGGGAAATCTTTGCAAATACTTATCGTCCTAGTCCTTTGCATCGTGCTTTGAGATTAGAAAAAGAATTAGGCATAGAAGGCGACGATATTAAAATTTTTTATAAAAATGAATCTTGGTCTCCTACAGGTTCGCATAAACCTAATACTGCTATTACTCAAGCATTTTATGCTAGAAAAGAAGGACTAAAAGAGTTAGTCACTGAAACAGGGGCTGGACAGTGGGGTTCTGCTTTAGCATATGGGTGCAATCTCTTTGGACTTAAATGCACTGTATATATGGTAAGAGCAAGCTTTTATCAAAAACCTGGGAGAAAAATTTTGATGAGAGCTTTCAACGCTCAAGTATATGCAAGTCCTTCAAATTTAACTGAATCTGGAAAAAGTTTTCTAAAAAAAGATCTAGAACATCCAGGGAGTTTAGGAATCGCTATATCTGAAGCATTAGAGCATAGTATGAATAGCGACACAACAAAATATTCTCTCGGAAGTGTTGTTAATTTCGTCCTCCTACATCAAACTATTATTGGACAAGAGGTGAAACTCCAACTCGCAAAGGTAGGTATTGAGAAACCAGATGTATTGATAGGTTGCATGGGGGGAGGTTCAAACTTTGCAGGTTTGATGATTCCATTTGTTAAAGATAAACTCGAAGACCAGAGTCAGGATATGGAAATAATTGGTGTGGAACCTCGAGCATGTCCCAGTGTATGTAAAGGAGAGTATCGATGGGATTTTGGGGATTCTTCGATGAAAGGACCAATCATAAAAATGCATACCCTAGGACATACTTTTATCCCTAGCCCAATTCATGCAGGAGGATTAAGATATCATGGAATAGCACCGATTATTTCAATACTATATAACAACCAAATCATTAAAACTACAATGCATCATCAAACTGAGGTAATTAGCGCAGGACTCCAATTTGCTAAGACCGAAGGAATACTCCCTGCTCCAGAGAGTGCTCATGCTATAAAGGAAACAATCGATCAAGCATTGAAAGCAAAAGAAAATAACGAAAGAAAGGTTATATTGTTCAATCTTAGTGGTCATGGGTTCTTTGACTTGTTAGCTTATAAAAAATATATGAAAGGAGAATTAGAGGAGTATGAATTGCCAAAAGACCAAATTCAAAAATCATTAGCGTCAGAAGAAATGCCAAAAATTGATGAAACTCAATTTTAAATATGAAATATTTTTTTTTTTAAAAAACCTTTTACATCAAGAAAATCTTTAAATTAAAGGATCTTTTAAATATTAAAATTTCATGAATTTGATCGTTCTTGAATGTTCTTTCGATAATAATTATTAGCTTTTTATACACTTATAATCTAATTATTTTTTATATTACCTATTTAGCAAAAAAAAGAGGAGAAATTGGCGCTTTTATAAATAATTTAACAAATTCAATAATTCTTATTACATCAATTTCGATTAACATAGTTTTATTAAACCTATTTAACTTCCGTAGTAGAGAATTTATTGAGTTTCCCTTTAATTTTTTCTTAGTTGGTTTTTTTATCTTTTTCTTACCTTTTTTCTATTTTTTCATTTCTCGAGAAAAACACAGAATCAAAATTAGAAAAAAAAGTAATTTTAGTCAAGAAATTCAATCATTCACAGAACTTCCTCTGAAATTTGACATCTATAGGAAACTAACCCATTTTGTCGTTTTAGGAATCGTTTTTTTTTACTTTACTTTAGGAATTTTTATACAAAATCTTTTTATATCTGTAGAAGTAGATGTTATGTTCTTTTCTCAAAATTTAGTTGTTTTTTTAGTAGGAATATCTTTAATAGGCTTACTCACTGCTGATATTGTAAGAATATTAAAACCTGAGATCTATCCATTAAAATCAGTTAACCAAATATTACGTGAGAAAGAATTGCATTTGCGGTTAGGACCTCATATTTCTATTAGCATAGGATGTTTTTCTGTCATTTTATTATACGGATTATTTCAGCCAATCGGACCAGTTATAATCTGTACTTCGATGATAATGTCTGTTTTTGGAGATGTGACCTCTAATTTAATTGGAAGAACAATAGGTCGTAATAAAATTAGGAAAACAAATAAAACTTACGAAGGCTTATTTGCTGGCATGATTGCTGCATTTTTCTCAGGAGTAATTGTTTTATATATATTAAGAAATTATTATAGATTCAATATATTAGGATTATTATTAATTCCTTTTATAGGTATGTTGGTCATTGGTTTATTAGATTATTGCGATTTAGAAATTGATGATAACTTATCATTCAATTTTTTTGTCTCAACACTATTATTTTTTATTTCAATTTCAATATTATAAAGTGATTATCAAAAATTATTTCAATTAGAATGTTTTTTTTTATGAAAATGATAGAAGAAAAATTAAAAATTGATAAAATTTCTAAGGGAACTGTTATTGATCATATTGATGCCGGATATGCCATAACAATACTTAATCTTACCGGTATCGATGAATCTAAAAATCTCATGACAATTGGGGTAAATGTTTCATCAAAAAAGTATCAAACAAAAGATATCATTAAAATTGAAAATGAATTTTTAAATGAAACTCAAATGCAACAGATCTCTATATTGTCACCTAATGCTACTATTTCATTAATTGATAACTATAAAGTTATTGAAAAGAAAAAAGTGGAACTTCCACGGATAATTAAAAAATTAATTTTATGTGTTAATCAGACATGTATTTCCAATTCAGTAAAAGAGCCTATTGATACCGAATTTTTAGTTTTAGAAGAAAAACCGTTAAAGATTCAATGTGTTTATTGTGAACGTATATATAAGTTGGAAGAGATTGTTTTTACCTCAAAAGAAAAGAAAGAAATGAAAGTAAAACAAAAATTTCTATTATAAAAGAAAATAGTTTTCTTTAAATGAAAAGCTCAAGAATTGATGAAAATCCAGGTATGAAAAACAAAATTGTATGAAGCGTTATACCCACTATCATAAATAAGAAAAAGAACATACCTATACCGGGTAAGATGATATTTTTCCAATTCCATTCTTCTTTATCATATTCATATTTCAGAATATTAAAACTCACAACAAATGGAAATAAAAACCACCATGATAACATCCAAAGAAAAAGAAACCAACCGAATAATCCAAATAAAAGACGCCCTACAAAAGCACTTAAAGCACCAGTAATAGCCCGAATCCAATATAGTTTTGTTTCCCTTTCGAGACGAAGATCTAACGCTGTTAATGTTTTCTTTTCAACCTGAGGCAATTGCTTTTGCAACTCTTTCTTCTTTTCTTTTAATAGCCTCTGTCTTCTTTTTCTAATATCTACCTTCTTGCGCCTTCCCATAATTATTATTATAAATATTATTTATTATAAAAATCATTATATATTATTGAATAATTAGGATATAAACTTAAAATGATTAAAACTTCTACAGAATTTTCTAATTTTGATGTATTTGCTATTGTAAAAGAACTAGATCTGATATTGAATAATAGTACGATTCTAAATATTTACGAAATAAAAGATTTATTGATAATAAAAATTAAAACAAACTTTGGGAAAAAAAATTTAATTGTCAAAAAAGATTCTCGAATTAATTTAACTGAATACGATTACCCTATCCCAAATTACCCCAGCCAATATATAATTTCTCTAAGAAAATTATTAAAAAATCGAAGAATTTTAAAAATTTCTCAACATCAATTTGATAGGATTATAACAATTGAATTAAGTAATATTCGGGAGCAAAACTGGAAATTTGTAATAGAATTATTTAATAAGGGAAATTTCCTTTTGTTAGATGAAAGAAACATAATACAAATAGCAAAGAAATATAAAAAATTTAAAGATAGAGACCTTCTTCCTAAAAAAGAATATTTTTATCCTCCATCTCAAGAAAAAAATTTTTTAACAATAAATAAGTAAGAATTTAAAGATTTATTTCGAGATTCTAACATTGAGATTGTTAGAGATCTATCTAGAAAAATCCATATATCAGGGCTATATAGTGAGGAAATATGTTTTAATGCAAATATTAATAAAAATGTTAATGGGATAATACTTAAAGATGATGATTTTGAAGAGCTATATAATTCTTTCAAACAATTAAGAAATCAACTATTATTTGGCCAAATTAATGCACAAATTATATTTGATAAACAAGAAAATCCAATTTCTGTAATTCCATTCGATATAAAAATTCTTAAGGATTATAAAAAAAAGAAATTTAGTACGTTTAATGAAGCTGTTGATGAATATTTTTCAAAAATTGATTCTGATGTTCTCATAACCCCAAAAGATCACAAAATAATAAATCAAATAAAAACTCTTGAAAAAATTTTAAAAAATCAGCAAACTTATCTTGAAGAGCTAAAAAATAAAAAGGAACGATATTATAGAACTGGAGAATTAATGTTTGCTAGCTTAGATTCATTAGAAAAGTTAAAATCTGTAATTATGGAAGCTAAGAAAAAAGGATATCAATGGGAAGAAATCAATAATAAACTAGAAAAAGCAAAAATAGAGAAATTAGATGGTACAGAATACTTTGAAAAAATAATTCCCTCAACTAATCAACTTTTAATTAAAATAGAAAATAGCGATGTTTATGTAAATCTAAAGGATAGTATAGGGGAAAATGCTAATATTATGTATTCTAAGGGAAAAAAAGCTGAAAAAAAAATTAGAGGAACAATTTCTGCAATTGGAAAAACTCAAGAAAAAATTGATAAGTTAAAACTTGAACAAGAATCAATAGAAGCTGAAGTTGATTTCTTAATTAAAAAACCAAAGAGAAATTGGTATGAAAAATATAGATGGTTTCAATCCTCTAATGGATTTTTAATAATTGGTGGAAGAGATGCCAGCTCAAATGAGACAATTTATAAAAAACATATAGACTTAAATGATTTAGTTCTTCATACAAATTATCCAGGTTCACCTTTAGCAATAATAAAAAATCCAGAAAATAGAGAAATTCCAATCAATACGATAAATGAAGCTGCTAATTTCGTTGCAAGTTACTCAAGGGCTTGGAAAGAGGATTGGGGGGTTACCGATGTTTTTCAAGTAAAACCGGATCAAATCTCTAAGAATCCACCTTCAGGTGAATACTTACCGAAAGGATCATTTATGATCTCTGGTAAAAAAAATGTTATTAAAAATGCTAAAACCGAACTTGCTATAGGAGTGGATTTGGTTGAACTAAAAGAGATAATGGATAAAGAAACTAAAATCTTTTATCCCAAATTAATTTGTGGGCCTGTAAATGTAATAGTGAAACAATCCAATTTATTTGTTGTTATTAACCCATCAAAAACCGGTTTAGCTAAAGGAAGGCTAGCGAAAGAAATAAAATTACATTTTCTTAAGAAATCAAATAAGGATCAAAAGAAATGGATAAAATTATTATCATTAGATGAGATTATTTTGGTTCTCCCGCCTGGTAATTCTGTAATAAAATCTATTAGCTAAAAGTACTTAATTTTTTTTTAATTAAAGAAATATTTCTGTAATTATCGAATAAAATTCCATCAATATGATTATCTATTAAGTCTTTGATTTTATCTAGGGGATTTTTATATTGTAAAAAATCCCATGCTATAGCTAAAAATTTATTAGAATGACAAGTTTCGATAAAATCTGAGGTTACCAAACTAGAACTTAAATTTATCATATCAATATCATAATGAAGCATTTTTTGCTTACCAAGAAGCAAAAATTCATCAAGGCTTAACTCAATTCCTTTTGTTATATTATAACAGGTTTTTACTTGAACAGATTTTTCCTTCAATCCTAGTAAATCGTATAGTTTTCTCCCACTAAAAACGCATTCTTTTAATAGACCTTTAGTATTAATTAAATCAAAAACATCATCTTTTAAGTTTTGTTCTTTTAATTCTATCATGAATTTAGTTTTCCCCTTAAATTTTTCTAAGACTTCTGATAAAAGAGGAATATTATTACATTTTATTTTTGTTTTGAAATTTCTAATCTCAGCCCAGACTAAATTTTTAATTAAACCTGAACCTGTGGTGGTTCTATCTAAAGAAGAATCATGTAAAATTATTAATTTATTGTCTTTAGTCTTTCTTACATCCAATTCGATATAATTTGCTCCGAATTCTATAGCCTTTTTAAATGCCTCAATTGTATTTTCGTCAACATTAGTTCTTGTGCCCCTATGTCCGATATATAAAAATTCTGAGCTCATATTTGAAATTTAAGAAAATTACAAATTTATATCTCTTGGATAAGATATAAATAGAATATTATTAATACCAATCCAAAAAAAGTGAGGATAAAAACTATTGAATTTAATAAAGCTTGCCCGATTGAAAACAAAATAAGTAATAACAATTCTTTCCAATCAATAGGCTTACCAATTAATTCTTTATAATTACCTAAACTCGTAATAATAAATAAAAAAAACAGAAGGATTGCTAATACTTTAATTAGTATATCAATAATATTCAAAAGTAAGCCTTGGTTCATAAAAATTGTAATTATTTCAAGATTGAATAAAAGTGAAATAATATAAAATAAACCTCCTAAAGTAGCTGAAACAATTACAGATCTAAATGCAAATTTTTCATCAGATCTATATTTCTTCCTTGACTTAGAAGTCTTTTCTGATTGTTTAGGAATTTTTGACATTTTATCTTTTAATTCTTTCTATTTTTTCCTTAAGTTTATAAATTTTATATATGTAAAATCCATAAATAATTCCCAAAGCACTAAAAATTATAATAATTAATATAAAGAAGATTAGATCCCATAATGGTTGTTCTTGAGTGGGAAAAGCTTTTATATTAATTAATATTATTGTGCTTTTTTCAATACCATCAGGATAGGATGATGTCCATCCATAACTCACGTTAAGAGCATAAGAATTACCATAATCCAAAAACACATCTTCATTATTTCCATCCACAGTTTTAGTTGGGATGGAAAATTCGTAAGTTGAGACCTTTTCTTCCAATTGAGCTGCTCCATTTCCATTGTAAGTAATATCATTTAAAAAAATACTATTATTGATATAATAATCTAAATATGTAAAATTATTTTCCAAAATATTGGAAAATTGTATTATCTTAGCGTCAATAAATTCTTCCCTAGTCTCTGAAGAACTATTTGAAATTATAATACTAACAAATTCAGTTTCATTATGATATCCATATTCTAAATCAACTTGTAATGAAATGTAAAGATTTGAAGAATCTTGCATAACCCAAAATTCAATATCGAGACCATCTAAATTAATAATTTTTTTTTCTGCCTTATTCCATTCATTCGATGATAAATCAAGATATCCATCAATAACAGGAGCATTTCCAAACTCAGAATTAAATTCTTCAGATGCACAAAAACCATTCGATATAAACAGTACAGAAATAACAGATACATTTATTATAGTGATACAAATTAATGCTCTGAGAATTAATTTTTTCAAGATGATAAAGCCATTTATTATTTATATTGTTTTAAATTCTGTATAATTCAATAATAACATTGATAATTAAAATATAATTTAATATTTTTCGCATCTTCCTCGGTTGTTTCTAAAAAAACTTAACTATTAGCTTAATTTTTGATATTAATTGTAAAAAACAAAAGGTTATTCCTCCAGTTAATTTAATTTAAAGAAATTAAGTTAATGAAGAAATTTTGGAAGCATAACAACACAACTGAATTTGTTTAAATATACAATTATATAATTTATAATGCTTTTAATCTCTCTTTTAGCTTCATCTAAATTTTTGCTATTGTAATCTG
>JBHLNL010000152.1:0-8769 GCA_048941605.1 Promethearchaeota archaeon
ACATCTGTCTTAATAAATAAGGCAATTCCACCTTCTTAACAAATTAAATCTTCTACCTCCTTTCCATATTCATTTATTTCTGCAATGATAACTTTTGCTCCTAACCAAGCTAAAACTCTTGCGAGTTCTTTACCAATACCTCTTCCTGCACCAGTAATGATCGCAATCTTATTTAAAAGTGCGTTTTTGGATAAACCTAAGTTTTCAATAAACATTTGATCACCTTCAATTATCTATATTTAATATTAAATAATTATTGTGACTATATAAATCTTTGGGTCAATGAGTCATTCAGTCATTTAGTCATAAATTTTATATGAAAAAATCCTTAATATTATTATAATGCCTAAAGCTTTTACAAATGAAGAAAAAAAGATAATTAAAAATAACTTAATTGAAAAGGGAGCAGAATTTTTTGGAACTTTTGGGTTAAAAAAAACAAATATTGAGGATATAACTAACGCTGTAGGAATTGCAAAAGGTTCTTTCTATTCCTTCTATAATTCCAAAGAAGAATTATTTTTGGATGTTCTAGGACAAGCAGAAAAAGAGATAATAAAAAAAGTAAAGAATCTATTAAAAAAAATGAGGAAAGATCCTAAAGGAACCTTTAAAGAATTTTTACATTTGCATATTAATGCTCCAAAAGAAAATCCAATTATACAACAAATAGCCAATAAAAAGGTGAGAGAATATCTTATTAGGAAACTGCATAATAATCCTAAATTAGAACAAAAACTCCAAACCTATGAATATCTTCCTCAATTTATTGAAATGTGGCAAAAACAAGGATTAATTATACATAAAGATCCTGAAATTCTAGCAGGTATATTGAAATCTATATTTACAATTGGTTTAGATGATGAGACAATAGAATATATTGGCAGAGAAAAATTTCCCGAGATTATTGAAAATCTAATAAATATAATTGTAGAGCATATGATAATTTCTGATTCTAATGAAAAATAGAGTCTTTTTGATTACTTAGGCATCCAAGAATAACTATTTCTAAGAATACTTTTCTATATAGTGAAAGATTTTATCATGCATTATCATTAGAAATTAAAATCTCATCTTTGATTTCTCTATAAAATTCTAAAATTATTTTCTGTCGTTTTTCAGCAATCTTTTTTGAGATATCGAGATATAATCTATCTTTTAATTTTATTATTTTATTCTTTAAATGTTCAATTAGCTCCTTTATACCACCTTTATTCAATATTGTAAATGAAATAGTTCTATATAATCCAATAGCTCCAAGAGCATCTATTTTATCGACATCTGATAAAATTTTCGCTTCTAAACTTTCTGGCATTATATTATTCGAGAATGAGTGTGCTCTTATACTCTGGACTATATTTCTAATATCCTCATCTGATATATTCAAATTATTTGATATGAGATATTCTAATGCAATATCAGCTGAGATTTCAGCATGATTTTTATTATCAATATTGTTTTTTTCATCAATTCTTCCAATATCATGAAGTAAAGCAGCAATTTGCAAAACTAACAAGTTTGCTTTTAATCTTTTACCTAATTTTAGACATAAATTGTATACTCTCTCAACATGAGAAAAACCATGAAGATCATCTTTTTCTGAATTATTAAAGGCGAAATCTCTAATTAAGGTTAAAATTTTATTATTTAGCATAAAATTAATATCTTTAACAGTTAAGTTTATGTTATTGAAATGTATTTATTATACAAAAAATTCAGGGATAGATGATTTTACTTTATCATTTTTCATGATTTTGTTTATAGCATTAGTGAAATCTTCTTTTGTTATAATATCTGCATCTCTCCTGATTGCAAACATTCCAGCTTCAGTACATATAGCCTTAATATCAGCTCCAGTAGCATTATCTGTCATATAAACAAGAGTTTTTATTTCAACATCTTTTTCAACATTTAATGCTCTCATATGAACCTTAAAGATTGCTTCTCTTGCCTTGTCATCAGGCATGGGGAATTCAATTATTCTATCAAAACGACCAGGTCTTAATAATGCTGGGTCTAAAATATCTGCCCTATTAGTTGCTCCAATGAACTTGACATCCCCTCTATTGTCAAAACCATCAAGCTCTGCCATTAGTTGCATGAGAGTCCTCTGAACTTCTCTATCGCCAGAAGTTGCGTCCTCCATTCTCTCAGCCGCAATAGCATCTAATTCATCAATAAATAATATTGTTGGGGCTTTTTGCCGTGCTAGATTAAAGATTTCTCTGACGTATCGTGCACCCTCACCTATAAATTTTTGTACCAATTCAGAACTAATTACTCTTATAAATGTTGCATCAGTTTCATGAGCAACTGCTTTAGCTAATAGAGTTTTACCAGTACCAGGAGGCCCAAAAAATAAAACTCCTTTAGGTGGATCAACTCCTATTCTTTTAAATACATCTGGGCTTTTTAAAGGTAATTCAACAGTCTCTTTTACTTCTTGGATTTGAAGTTCTAAACCCCCAACATCATCATAGGAAATATCTGGAATGGAATCAATTAACTCCATTCCTTTAACAAATGGATCCAAATTTGTTGGTAAAATTTCTACTATTTTTAATGTATTTTGATTTAAAGCAACACTCATACCTGGTGTTAATTTCTCAGATTTAAGATTTTGATTGACTTTTACTACAAAACTGGGGCCTGAAGAACTGGTAACAATTACTCTATTATTTCTATCATCTAATAGGTCAATTATAGTTGCATTCATTAAAGCAGGCTTTCTTAACTGATCAAATTCATATCTTAAATCATTTAACTCTTTTTCTAATTTTATTCTTTCTGTCTCCAATATACTTATTTCAGTCTCAAGATTGCGTAACCTTTTTTCAAGATGTTTAGTGTAGACTATTAAATGTTCTTCTTTTTTAACATCTCTATCTTTTTTGGTATCTCTAGGAATTGATTGCATATTTATATTATAGAACGATATTTTATCCTTATGTGTTTATATGTAGTATATACATTTATTTTTATCTAAGACAAAAATGGAAGTAAAAAGATATAATCTCAGGTTCTTAATTTTTTTTAAATTTTTTTTAACCAATGTTTAATAACCTTTCAACTTCTTTATTCATAGAATCAAATTGTTTAAATATTAAAATTTTCCCATTTTTTAAAAGAACTAAAACCATCTGTCTTTGAAATTATCTTATTTGATTTTTTATTAATAATTACTGAAAGATAATACGAAGAAGTATTTCGTTTTAAAGATTTGTGCTGCACTGATTCTGAATAACTTTCAGCTAGAATCAAAACAACATTGACTATTTCTTCTTTTTCACGAAAGAAAGGAATGATTAGACTCCATTTGTGGAAGAATCTGTATTCTTGACTTACTTTTTTTGTGATTTCATAAAGTTCCCATTCATTTGAAGCTTTTAATACATTCTGGTTTATTAAATCTTTTCTTTTCACAGAAAATATAGATCTTTTACCTAATTTAAATGTGATAGCATCATCTGAAATGTTTTTCTCATAAATTAAATAAAAGAATGGAAGAAAACCAGGTATATATTTATGATTTTTTGGTAGCTGTAGCTGTATAACTATTCTTAAAAAAACTCTAATTCCAAAATATGTAAGATACATAAATAAGTAAAAAAAAGCGAGATCTAAAAATAATTGATAATAAGGTTTCGTATAGAAACAAGTAATTAAAACTAGAAGATTAATTCCAGAAAAAACTGCTAATAATGGGTTAACTGCTCTATCAGCCATAATTCGAAATTCTTTTTTAGATATTGGATAAAAAATTGGAATTTTTGAAGCAGCAAAGAAATCTAATGAGACATGAATGCTATAGCCTATGAATCCCGCTAGCCAGATTTCAAAAAATGAACCATGTCTAATTACTGATATAATAAGGCTCACAATCCCCGTAAAAATTAAACCTATTATATATGAATGAGATCCTGCTTTATGAGAGAGAAAATACATCTTCCGAATTTTTTGAAGTGGTTCAAGGAACACATCAAAATCTAAAAAGAAGGTCATAACCCACATAAAAATAATAGCTTCTGGACTTAATATGGTTAATGTGAATATCCCCGCTAATACACCCATAAACATATGAGTAAAAATGTCCATATAATTTTTAAAAATGGGTCCGCTTATTTATAGAATTCGATTATAATTAATTTTTATAGGAAGCATTCCTATTGTCAACCATTCACTAGCATTTTATGAAAGGTTTCATCCATTTTTTTAAATTTTTTTTTTAATTTCAAAATAGTGGGCAAATAATTCATGGTTTTTTCCATACTTCTTCATAATAACCCTTTTGAATGTACCATAATCCAATCGTTCTTTCATTACATCAGCTCATCAATCAGCATGTACTACTAAAGTAATTTCACTATCAGGATATAAACTAAAATTGATATTTTCGTGTAATCCCATGAATTCTTTATTTGGACCATAAGCATCTACCGCGCAATCATCGTAAATTGCATTCTCTTCAGCATCCCATATTAATTGAAGATAACTTTGAATTAAACCCTTATATATAGGGAAAATAGATTTTTCTGGATTTTCATAAATTTGTTTGTCCAAAGTGCTTAGGAGATCAACAATGGATCCTTTATTATCTATGCTTAAGTTGTATTCAAGCCCTTTTGATAACTTCTTTTCAGGATCAGGAGCAAAAATAGTTAATTTAATTTTTTTAATATTAATAATCACCTCTATTTAATTGCAATTTAAGATTATAAAGATTAAATTAATCCTTTGGCTTTAAGAAGTATTGGTAATTCTTTTTTGAGTATATATGATGATGCATATATTTTTTCTCCATCAATTACTATACATTTATTGTGGAGATTGAGTTGTCTTGCTTCTTCTGAATTAAGATTTTTAGTATCATATTCGATATACTTTATAAAGGGTGTTAGTTCAACGAATACTCGATTCATAAATTTGTCCCATTCACACGCGCATGCATCTAATGGGACATATATATCTACTTTTAATTTCTTTGAATCATTTTCTTCACTAATCTTTATCACATCCTAGATATATTTTATTCATTTTGATGAAGTCCCTTACATCTATCAGTACCACAATGAATACGTTTTGGTTTCCAATCTGGGCTATTTTTACTACAATGATTTTCTGAGTGGTTGCAACTCGAATGAGAAATTTTCCCAATAGCTTCTCTTATTATCTTTGTAATTTGTTCGTCCATTTCGTCTTCATTCATAGCTATTCAACAAAATAGTCGATAATTTTTCAAGATTTCTATTCTTTAATTAACAATCTATTTTAAAAATAAAAATATTAGGATTTCCAAAAACCTCTTTTTTTTAAATATCGGCCTAAATAAACAATTGAAAGCATAATTGGTACTTCCCAAAATAAGCCCATGGTTGTTCCTAAAGCTGCTAATGAACCAATTCCATAACCAGGCATAGCAATAGCAGTTGCAATAGCTATTTCAAAATGACTTGAGGAACCAATAATTACTGTAATGATTGCCTCTGGATATTTTAATTTGAATATTTTTGTTATGAATATATTATATCCAACTACAATAACGAACCCTATTAGTAATGGAATTGAAACTAATAATAAATAACCAGGATTGTTAATCAATACATTTCCATTCATAGAAAATAGTAACACCAAAGTTGTTAATAAGGCAACAATCGATATCTTTCCAACTATTGGTCTATAAGTATTATTAAACCATTCCTCGCCTTTAGAAACTATCAAAAGTCTCTTACTAATTATTCCTAACAGTAATGGAAGTCCAATAAATATAAGTGTTGAGATTAATAAAAGTAGCCAATTAACAGGTATATTTTGAATCCCTGTTAAAAGTGTCACCATAGGAGCATAACCAAATATAATGGTTATTGTATTAAGGCTTGTATTTACTACATTCTGTTCTTGGTTTCCTTTTGCCATCCATCCCCACACTAAAACCATTGCTGTGCATGGACTTGAACTTAGTAAAATAATAGCAACAATTAATTGCTCATAACCTTGTAAAAATATGCGAGCCATAAGTAATCCTACAAAAGGAGCAACTAACCAATTAGATATAATTGTTAAAATTATAGGTTTAGGATTTTTACTCAACTTTTTTAGTTCAGAGACTTGTAAATTCAACATGGCAGGATACATCATTAAGAATAAACAAATGCCAATCGGTATAGAAATCTGGCCAATACTGAAAGAATTTATGGCTTCACTAATACCCGGGATAAATTGAGAGAAAATAATGCCTATAATAATACATAAACCAACCCAAAGTGGAAGAAACTTTTCAAAAAAGCTAATTGTTCTACCTTCTTCTTCACTCATATTATTTCATCTTCCTGATTAACTTTTAAAAATTTAAGAATACTCTTAGATAATAAAATTTTTATCCAAATAAAAATTCTTTGATTTGAATAAATTAATATAAATCTGTTTATCTTCTATAATTATTGAAAAAACCAATAAAGGTGTTTTAAATGGATATTGAGCATGAAAAGGAAATAAAAGATAAATTAATTAAATGTGAAGATGTAGGAAATGTAGATCTTCATTTTAAAAAATTAAGAGATTTAGGAGACAAATTATATCAAGAGTCAAAGTTCAATGATTTAATTGAATTCTTGAATGCTTTATCAAATAAGAAACGTTTAATCATATTAAATATTCTAAAAGAAAAAGATAGATGTGTATGTGAATTAGAAGCTACGTTAGATGAATCACAACCCTCAATATCACATCATTTAAAAATACTTGAGCGTGCTGGATTAATTAGGGGCTGGAAAAAAGGTAAATTTACTCATTATGATTTTGTTAAAAAGCAATTTGAATTATTTCTAAATTTATTATACCAGGAATTAGTCTAGAAGTACTTTTCCCTTAAAATTGATGTTTTATAAATTTTACGGTTTATGTCGGAGATCTAGTCATTGCTAACTATGAGTACCGCTAAATATATATGTGTTAAATGTCATGTAAATAATGTTCATAAAATTAGCAATGGGATAAAGGAAAATTTTCAATGAAAGATTTAAATGATGTTCCGGAATTTTCAAAATATTTTCGGATTATTAAGCCTTCAGATATTAGTATCAATAAAGATGATATTTTCTACCGAGATAAATATAATGATTTTTTAAACTATCTTAAAGCAATGTTAACAAATCATGAAGATAACTCTTTAAATGGCTATCTAATACCAAAAGGGGCAGTTTTAATTAATATCAATCCTGGAACGGACATTTTAGATTATATTAAATTAATAACCAAAAATTATTATTTAGATTTAATTGAATTTAATGATATAGAAATTTTTAATGAACCAAATAAGTTTTTGAAGAGTTTTATTTCAATACTAGAAGCTTTTGGTAAAAATGTAGAAAAAGAAGATCAAACTGGAGGTAATGAAAGAGATCCGGATAAAATTGTAGGAAAAAAATTATTATTAATTAATCAAGAACCAATCTTTAAGGAAAAATTTGATGAAATAAATTTGTTGGAGGTTTTTTTAAATGCTTGGCGGAGTAAAGGATTTGATTTTAATTTTATTGAATCAAATGTTATTCTAGTTTGGTTAAATTATGATATTCAAGATGTTAACAAGATATCTAAAGAAATATATGAGATTTTTGATCTTTTTTTAAAAATTGCTTTACTTAGTAAAATAGAGCGAGAAACTGTATTAAAAGATTTCTTAGAAAGAAACTCTAAGATAGTTTTTGATATAAATGATATTATAAATTACACAGAAAATTGGGAAGTTAAAGATATTAAACAATTATTAAAAGTAGGAATATTCAGGCATTTTTTAAATTCGGAATTAAATGAAACTAGTAATGAAATAACGGATATTTTAATCGATTTGATCGAATCAGGCGAATTCATACCAAATACTCAAGCTATTGTTCCAGATGGAAATTCAAATATAGAATTAAGTGAAAATGTTATTCAAAACCGGCAAATTATTTACCATAAGGAAAATGAAGCTAAAAATAAAATAGAAGATATTAGCAGTGTTATTAATGGAATTAGAGAGTCAAGAATCTCAGATTTTATGTTAGAGCAACTATATGAAGATGCTGCTTCAAAAAATTATACTGAACTCACAATTATTCTTGATAAATTGAATAAAAAAGAACCACTGGAAGAGAATGATATGAAACTGCTAGCTCAACATCCATTTATTTTAAATAATTCTCCAAATAAGGCGCAAATAAATTTGGAAAAAGCAAAGAAACGAATAGACTTAATAAAGCAAGCATTTGGTAAATAAAAACAGAAAGATGGAATACTATGGCTACTAGAATACAAACACATGCAGAAAAAAATGAAACCTATTTAAAAGACAATAAACAGATTTTTATTACTAAAGTTATTTTAGAGAACTTTTTATCTTTTCAGAAGGATGAAGTTGATTTTGGCAAATCAAAATTCGTGATTTTAGTGGGACCAAATTGGAGTGGGAAAACTTCTGTATTCCAAGCAATTAAATTTGCATTAGGCAGTAATGAAAGAGATGAACGATATAAAAAATGGTCAAACTTCATAAGAAATGGACAAAACCATGCTATGGTCGAAATTCATATTCAAAATGGAGAAGAAATAATAAGAATAAGAAGATATGTTATTCGTGGACATTCACCATATTTTACAATTCAAAGAAAAGGAGATAAAGATTTCAAAAAGCTCCCTGTTCAAGAAATTCAAAAAATTATTTCTGATCTTAAGGTAAATCCAGATAATCAGTTTGCTTTTGTTAGCCAAGGGAAAATTGATGCGATTAAA
>JBHLNL010000153.1:0-8715 GCA_048941605.1 Promethearchaeota archaeon
ATTGATTTATCAAGTTTTACGTATGAACCTCTAGAGACTGAGGAGACAATTGGTGAGTGGGCTAAATTTTATCCTTCTAGAGTTGAGAATGATTGCTCCATGTGTTATGTCTGTGAAAACGAATGTCCAGTAAATGCGTTTGATGCTAAGTTAGGGACCACTAACAGAAAATTGTGTATCGCATGTATGCATTGTGTGACAATCTGTCCTGACCACGCAATCCAGATTGGTGACGTATCTCAATTATTTAAAGATTTTATAGAACGAGCGGGATTAACAAAAGAAGTTGTTGACAACAAAAAGAGCAAAATTTTCTTTGAAATTGGGTTGGAAAGGTAAATTCAGAGTCTGATTTCAATGAAGATTAATTTGAAAAGTTTTTTCTTAACCCTGCTTTCGAGATAAGAGAATTTCTTTTATTTTAATCTTTGATTTATTTAATTAATAAATAAATCATAATTTCAATATATAAACTTTTGAAAATTAATACAATTAAATAGTACAAATAAACTCATGTCAACAATTTATTTTACTGAAAATCCAGATAGAAAAAGATTTGTAAGGTCATTATTACCTAGATTTATAAATAAGATTGAAGGAAAAGTACTTATAAAAGTAAATCTTGTCTCATATAATCCATACCCTACAACAACTCATCCTGAAATGATTCAAGCTGTATATGATCAAATTAAATCTAACGCTTCAGAAATTATTTGTGGGGATGGTCATGGTGTAGATGTGCCTGCAAAAAAAATAGAGAATCATCCAATTATAGAAAAATGTAAAGAGTTGGGTATTTCTTTCATAAATTTCTATGAACATTCATTTAAAAAGATAAAGAGTTCTCGAAAATTTACTTTAAAAGTATCTGAAATCCCATTTCAGCAGGATTCTATAATTTCTCTTCCAATTTTAAAAGATCATTTTAATCTAAATTTTACTAATGCTCTAAAAGATAAATTTGGATATTTATCAAAAACAGAGCGAATAAAAATGCACGCCAAGATCAAAAATATTAACAAAGGAATTGCTGAATTAAACGCTGTTCTTAAATCCAATTTAATAATATGCGATGCCTTGAAAGTCTTAGTAAAAGCTCAAGAATTTAGGCATGGGGGAGAAGAAAAAAATCTAGGTTATATTTTTGCAGGAAATGATCCTATAGCCCTAGATTATTACGGGTATAAGTTATTGCACCCAATTTCGATAAAATTGAAGAATATAGATAATCCATTACAAATAAAATATATAAAATATGCTTTAGATTATGGAGTTGGGTCTAATGATTACAATTTGATAAAAATTTGATTCTTTCAAAAGAAATAAGCTATTTTAGATTACCCTAGAACTCACATGTTTCTATTCAGTCTCATCGTGATTGGAGTTTCCTATTCCTTTTTTTTTATTTTGTTTTGGTTCGATAACTATTCTTTTTCGCTTTTTTCCTTTTTTCTTTTTTGGAATATCTTCTCTTTTGGGTTGTTTAACAAACACTCTTCTATCTACAGGTCCACCAAATACCATGATTTTAATCTTTCTTTTTCTTTTTGCTTTGGTTTAAAAGAATGGTAATTCTTTGTGTTTGATATTTCTTTTTAGGATTATACTTTCTTTGAGGATCCTCAACAAACACTCTTCTATCTATATACCAAGCAGGCATGATATTTATATGTATAAATATATTTAATATCATTTCTATATCAAAATATATCTAAATATATAACTATAAATAGAATATAAAAATCTATCGAACTAAGTTAAAATGCTAACTTAATAACTAAATATCACTAAATTTGAAATCCAATATTCGACACAAATGTATAAAAACCAACTTATCGTTATATTATATGCAAAAAAATTATCAATAAAATTGAGGTGAAAATATGCCAAGAGTCGAAATTAATGATGATGTAAAAGCATCAGCAAAGACAATTTATGATATCCTAATTGATGGTGATACTTATGAAGTCAAATGGAACTTAACGGTAAATGAATTAAAATCTATTGGACCAAATAAGTGGGAAGTAAAAAGCACAATAGGAGATCTTACCTCTACCCGTGTGGAAGAAGTTGAAAATGAAAAGATTACACTCGATATTGATGGCTCTATCTTTACTAAAATGGGTTATATTTTAAAACCAAAAGGCGATCTCTGTAATATTATCTTATGGGGGGAATTTGAAAACGAAAAACATAGAAAAATGCTAATATCTGCAGGAAATATGCTTTTAGAAAGTTTAAAAAGATTTGTCGAATTTATGGAAGAAGGTGGAGATCCAGAAAGTTTTGATAAAAAGGCTTTAACTGTCGCTCCTTAAAACTCTTTTTTTTTTTATTTTCTATTCTATTCTTTATTTAGATTCTTGTTATAAAAATCGAAGATAAGTTGTGTAATGTTTTGGTCGCAAATTAACGAATTTGCCATTACAAGTAATGGAGATTAGCCCATTTTAGTGTACTATCCCAATTTCCATTTGATAAGTTTTATATACAAAAGTGGATAATCATACTTAATTGTTAAAAATTTCATGAACCTATTTTTTTCAATTAGGCGAATCTTGATAATTTATTCTTGATTGGAGATTATTCAAAATGATTTTTTTATCAGCTGAAGGATGGACCACTGGCATTCTCAGATTGGTTCTTGTTATTTGGGGTTGTAGTTGGGGGTCATTCCTGATTTATCAAGGAAGAAAAACTCATGTTCGGCTTTTAACTATTTGGGGTATCTATATGATCTTAGGTGTTATTACATATTTGGGAAATGTCATAGATTTTTTGACTGCAGTTATAAGTGAGCAGAACATTAATCCATTTGTATATATTCTTTTAAGTTGGTTATGGGTCGGAATTAATCCGATCCCATATATTTTTGTTGTAACTGAGCTTCTGGCACCGAATAATAAGTGGTACTTTATCTCTTGGACTGTAATCGGGCTTATACTTTATGAGTTATGTCTTTTCTTAAACCCATCAGGGAATCTGGAATTGGTATATCCTCCAACTCCAGGAGAAGAAATAATTACTGAGGGTGCGATTGGTCCCGCAGGGTATTATGTTTTATATTCACTTAATTTTGCTGGAGTTTTAGTATGTTTTGGCTTAATGTATAAGGGGTTGCAATCTCAAGGTATAATCAGAAAAAAATATGTTTATTTTGGAGTTGCCCACTTCCTTATATTTTTTGTTCCTATTTTTGATGCTATTGTGATTGTTCCATTTAATACATTACCAATAGTAATGGCTCTTATGCTGGTAGGTAATATTTTTAGTTATTTAGGACTACGAAAAGAACCTGAAAAACCTAAAAAAAAAATTAAAGAGGAGGTAAAAATTAAAGATTCTTTGTTTCGGATAACCCAAAGACCCGATCAAATTACGGACGAAGAAGTTACTTACTATCGAGAACAGAAAATTTGCTTGATGTGTAAAGGGAAGGTAGCGGGATTTAATATCTTTTTATGTCCTAACTGTGAAGCACTGTATCATGAAAATTGTGCTCGCAAGCTTTCTGATTTAGAAAATGCATGTTGGGTTTGCAATCAACCTATTGATGAAACAAAACCGACGAAACCCTTTAAAATTATTGAGGAAAAAAAGATTGGTGAAATTTCAGCAAAAGAAGGGGATGATTCAATAATTGACAAAAATAAAAATTTTTTCCAAGAAAAGGAGTGACATAAATCATGGCTACTGAAATTTCGAAAGGATTAAAATGGACCTTTTTCATTCATTTTATTGTAACCCTTTTCATGGGAGTTGTATTTACTACACTTGTTGATTTCTATCTACAAATTATTGGTTGGCCTTATTTCGATCCGATTACATTACAACTACTTGGATTTACTTTTTATGCATTTGCATTATCTTCTTTTATGGCGTGGAAAGAAACAGAATGGAAAAAAGTGAAGATTATTGTGATAATGGAAATTACATGGTTTATGGGGGCTACCTACGTAATGTTTTGGTCAGTATATTCGTACATACGGAGATCTTCTCCATTACCTCCAATAGGATGGATCTATCTTGTAATCTTTAGTGTTTTCTTAATTGCATTTATTGTTTTCTATATAAGACATGAAAAGAAACAAATTGCATCAAATTAATTTCTGATTTAATTTCTTTTTCTATCATTTTTTTAAAAATTCTATATTATCTTTAAGAGTCTGCGATGGAGTCATCATTAGTTTTTTGATTCTCAGAAATTAAATGTAAGAAGTGTCTGATTTAAACGCATCACCTATAAATAGTAATATTTATATATTCAACTTCTTCTTATATATTCAGATATAAATGTCTCGTATGGAAAGAAGGGTACATGAACAGTATCCTGAAGCGATAGATAGACACCCAAAAACGAGAGAGCACTCCCGAAGAATTCATATTGTAAAAAAGTTTAGAAAACGTAAAAAGAAGAGAAGAGATAATAAAAGTTAATTAAAAAAGTTATAGTTACCAATAGAATTAGAAAAAGAAAAAAATTTCTAAGTGTTTCTCCCTTCCTTAAGAATCAATATCATCATCCCTTCCGAAAGAACAATTTTTCAACAAGCTTTCCAAAATAATTTATGGACTTTGAGCACGTCACATCGAGTTTTATGAAACTTTACTTGCTGATTATTTGGCGAATAAGGAAAAATATGACGCTGTTATGTAACGGGCTCACTATTGCAGCAGTCATATGAAAAACTCTAAAAATAAGAATAACTTTATTAGAATACTTTAATAAAATTCGGTTGAAACTGTTTATTGAAATAAATAAGTAGTGAATTTTTTTTCACTATAATCAATTTTAAATATTCTTTCAGTTTTTGTAATCATAGAAAGTTGTGATTGATCTATGAACAACTAAAAAGAATAAGTGTGAAAATGATGAATGAAGTGGATGAGAAACTAGAAATGTTGAGAACAGAAAAAGCAGAAGCATTATTAAGAAGTCAATCTATGCCAGAAAGCATAATAGAAATCCATGGTTCCAATGAATTCAATAAATTATTGAAGGATTATCCGGATAAAATTATAGTAGTAGATTTTTGGGCTGTTTGGTGTGGTCCTTGCATGTTCTTTGCTCCAATTTTCAAAAAACTGCAAGGAGAATTTCAAAAAGATTTCATATTTGTAAAGGTTAATGTTGATGAAAATACCGAAATAGCAATGAAATACCAAATAACGGGGATACCCACAACTCTATTCATTAAAAATAACGATGTTCTAAACAAGATTGTTGGAGCAATGAACTACGAAGGCATGAAGAAAATGTTAGAGAAACAAAAACAATAATTAAATTATATCTTTTTTTCATTAAATTTTTTTTAGTTTTTTGAGATGATATTAAATGGAAGTAATAGAAAAGCAATTAAAGGAATTCGATGAAATAAATAAGTTATTAGATAAAAAAGAAATCTTCTCAAGCGAACGATTGTTTAAATGCATTTTAGGTTTAAACAAGACAGAATCTAAAGTACTTGGATATATGCTAAAAAATAAAGATGTAAAAACGTCTGAAATTGCTAACGCTCTACAGCTGGATAGAAGTTCAATTCAAAGAGCTATTCAAGATTTAACCGATTTAAAACTCATTAAACGTCAATCCATATCAATGAAAGAATATGTTGAGAAAAAGAAATTAAAAGATGTCAAAAAAAAGGGATATCTTTATGTTTATAATGCTAAAGATATGAAGGCAATAAAAGTCCAATTTAAAAAATTGCTAAATAAATGGTACGACTCTATGTTAAAATACATAGATAATCTTGAAAATCTATGTGAATGCTGTGGTTTCAGGTTTGAACCATGCTAAAACTGTTAATTTGTTTGCTTTCTAATGAAATTTCTAAATTATGAAGTTGTGTTGAATTTTATATAATTAATTTAATTAATTCGATTTTAATCGATGCAATTAAGGGATTTCTCATTATTATAACGTTCATGGACGGTAGTCCACGTTTCACATTTATTCTTGTTTCATCGTAATAACAAATTTATTGATCTATTATTATTTTTTTGTATTTGAATTATTTCTCTTTCTAAATTCTCTACTTTTTCTTGATTTCTTTTGGGTATTCGACAATTACAATCATACATATAAAATAACTAATGAAGACTGAGACAAGTTAACCAACCTAAGAATTATAATTTATGGCACATTTAAGATGAAATTTCACAAGTTTGGACATAAGTTTAAATACAAATTTTTTTTCTATAAGGTTAACGACAAAATAACAATATTTTGTACAGAACTCATTTCAAATTATCTAATTTAGGGGAAATCTATGAACGTACATTTAAAAGATTCTAATGATACCTTAGAACTGCAATTAAAAGAGTCTGAAGAAAAGTTCGGAATTTTAACCCAACAATCAATTATAGGTATAGGCATCCTGCAGGATAACATTCTTAAGTTTATCAATGAAGGTGCATCTAAAATAAACGAATATTCCATTCAAGAGATGCAAAATTGGACTATTAATGATATTTCTGATATTATATATCCTGAAGATTTATCATTCGCAATTGAGCAAGCAAAAAAAAAACAATTAGGATCAGAAGACATACTTACAAATTATGAATATAGAATTATTACTAAATCAGGAAAAGTAAAATGGATTAATCAATATTCTAAGACTATCTCATATGGAGGAAAACCAGCAGATCTAAGTATCTGGATTGATATTACTGAAAAAAAGTTGGCAGAAGAGACAATTCGACGTACTCAGGTAGAACTTAAGACTATTTTTAATGTTGCTGGTAATGGAATACGTGTTATAGACAAAAAATTTAATGTTCTTAAAATGAATCAAGCTTTTTTAGATCTTATAGGTTCGAAAGAAGCTGAAATAAAGGATTATAAATGTTTTGAACAATTTCCGCATCCAAAATGTAATACTCCAGATTGCACATTGAACCGTATTATACAAGGTGAGGAATTTATCGATATTGAAGTGATTAAAAGACGCCAAGATGGCAAAAAAATTACATGTAATCTGGTGGCAACACCTTTTCGAAATGATAAGGGGGAACTTCTTGGAGTAGTGGAGGTTTTCAAGGATATAACTAAACAAAAATTAGCAGAGCAGAATTTGAAAGAATCGGAGAAGAAATATCGTCAATTAATTGAACATACTTTGGTGGGAGTTTGGGTTATTAATTCAACCTATATCACTACCCTTGTAAATCCGCAAATGGCAAGAATTCTAGGATATGAAAGTGAAGAGATGATAGGAAAACCTCTATTTTATTTCATGGATAGTAATAGCAAAGAACTTGCTATAGAATATCTAAAGATACAAAAAGAATTTGGCCTAAATATTGAAAAAGAATTTAAATGTCTTCATAAAAATGGAAATTTTGTCTATACTCAATTACGAGCAACTCCTATTATAGAGGAAGAAGGAAATTTTAATGGAGCATTTGCATTTATTATTGATATTACGAATCAGAAGAAAGCAGAGCAAGATTTAATAAGATCAGAACATAAATTTAGAGCGCTATTTAAGCATCTCCCTTTACCTACATATCTATGGAAAAAAGTTAACAATGAGCTATTTCTAATTGATTATAATGATGCTGCATATGAAATAACACATGGAGGAGTAAGGGATTATTTAGGAATAAAAGCAAGTGTTTTATATAAAGATACTCCTATAATTTTTAAAGATTTAAATCGGTGTGCAGATGAAAAAATCCTAATATCAAAAGAAATGAATTATACACTCCACACTACCCAAAAAGAAAAAATTTTAAATGTAACTTATGCCTTTGTGCCTCCAGATTTAGTGTTAGCCCACACTAAAGATATCACTGAACAAAAACGGGTAGAGGAATTGTTACTAAAAAATGAAAGATTTCTTTCAAACATCTTTTCTAGTATACAAGATGGTATCTGTATAATAGACAAGAATTATAATATAATTAGAATAAATCCTACAATGGAAAAATGGTATTCCCATATGAGCCCTATTACAGATAAAAAATGTTATCAAGTATATCAACATAGAACAGAACCATGTGAAGATTGCCTTTGTGCTAAAGTATATGAAACAAATGAACCTATAATAAAAACTATTTTTAGAAAAGGCAGTAGAGCAGAAATTTTAGGGATTTTAGAAGTTTATACTTTTCCTCTATTCGATCAAGAAACCCATATTGTAAATGGAGTAATTGAATATATTCGTGATGTTACAGAACAAAAATTAGCAGAACAAAAATTGAAGGAATCTGAAGAAAAATATCGAAGTGTTCTAGAAAACATTAAAGAAGGATATTTTGAAGTGGATTTAAGAGGAAATTTTACTTTTTGCAATCAGGCTTTTTGTAAAATTGTAGGATTACCAAAAGAAAAAATCATCAATAAAAATTATACTTTTCTTATTAGTGAGAAATATTTAGAAAATGTTTCTCAATTGTTTAATAATATTTTTAAAACCGAAATTCCTCAAAGTAGCATTGAATATGAAATTAAGTCTAAGAATGGAAGTACTAAATTTGTTGAGTCTTCAGGGTATCTTAGATATGACTCAAATAGAAAGAAAATTGGTTTTTATGGCTTAATTCGGGACATAACACAAAAAAAGGAGGCAGAAAAAATGATTAAACAAGAAATCAATAAATTAAAAGAACTCGATCAAATAAAAACAGATTTTATTCATAGAACTTCCCACGAGCTGAGAACTCCTTTAGTTTCGATAACCAGTGCATCTCAACTTTTATTAGAAT
>JBHLNL010000154.1:0-8707 GCA_048941605.1 Promethearchaeota archaeon
TGGATTTGATTTACTTCATTATATACGTTTTACTTCTCTTTTTTTGCTTAGTTCTATATTTGGCAGTTTAATTTCGGTTTTATTCTATTCAAAGAAAAGTCCACTCCTGAGTTTACCTCCAAAAGGGTGGTCAATTCAAATGAGTGCTTTTTTCAGTGTAGTAATTGAAATTACACTAATTCTAGGCCAATTAGTTGCTATTATTTTAAATAATATTGAATATCAAGAAGTTTTTCTTATACTAGGAGCTATATTGTCATATATTATAGCTTTTGTAATTCATTTCTCATTTACAACAGTAGGAAAACTGGGGAATTTAATTCTATCCTTAGTTCAACCTGTAACAGTAATTATTCTATATAGTTTATATATAGGCCAATTTACTATAGAATTTCTCATCAGAGCTATGATATTTTTCATTATTTGTGCTTTGTTATTTGCGATCCCTTATAGAAGAGGATTATTCAGAGTAAGTAATATTTATCAAGAAGTCACTGGAATGAGGGGATATTCATTTATTCGAGCTTTTACTCTATCAATGTTAACTGATGACAATGACGGATTAATAGAACAATATTTTGATGATGTTGGAATTGAATCAGACATAAAAATCCAATATTTAATAATCCGTACTATTAAAGAAAAAAAGATTAAAGGATTATTCATAATCCCAAATATTCACTTTGGACCTTTTAAGACTTGTGGATCCTCAGAATTACCTGAATATATTTATACAGCTTTTCAAGATATTCCTGGAATTACTGTTTATCATACTACAAATGATCATACCCAAAATTTAACCACGCAGAGTAATGTTGAGAAAGTAATTAAAAGAATCAAAAAAGATATTAATGACATTATAAAAAACAAAGAATATGAATGGGTTAAAGAAGTAAAGGATTTCACCAGAAAGATCTCTAATTCAGCTAAACTTATTGGTACAGAAATAGATAATATTCCGATTGTCTTTATAACTAGGCATCCGCTTCCATCTGATGATATCGAGATGGAAGTTGGAGAAGATATAAGAAAAGTAGCTTTATCTAATAAATATAAGGAAATTATTATTGTCGATTCTCATAACGCTATAATTGGGGATGAAGTTCTAATTAAAAAAGGAAGTATCGAAGCAAATGATTTAATTGATGTTGTTAAAAAGTATATGGAGAGTAAAACTGTTAAAAATATCCAAAAAGCACAAATGTTATATGGTGTAGTGAAAGATCCATTGAAAAAATACTCTGAAAATGATGGGATTGGTGTTGGAGGTTTAGTACTTCATTTATTTAAAAATTCTTTTACAAATCATGAAACAGCATTAATTCATTTTGATGGAAATAATGCTTATGTCGATGTACGTTCTAATATCCTTAATTTTCTCCGAAATCGGGGAATAGAAAAAGGAGAAATTACAACTTCAGATTCACATACAGTTGCTCGCCAATTTTCAAACCGAGGATATTCCCCAATTGGAGATAAAATAAAAACTAATTTTATTCTTGAAAAGTTAGAAACAATGATAGAAAAAGCTGAAAGGGACTTAGAACCAGTTGAATTCCTTTACAAAGAATCATTTGAAAGGGTTAAGATTTGGGGGAACCCACTCTATTTCAATGCAATTATAGAGACTCTAAAGGCATGTATAAAAGTTTCTCAAAGTCTACTTACGATTAGTTTAATTGGCCCAACTTTCTTATCACTAATTTTATTAATATTTTTGTATACTCTCTAAATACTTTATGAATAGTTTCTTATAAAAAATTCAATATTTATATAATCCTATCTCTTAATTTTTATTTATACTAACAAAATTAAAAATTTAAGAAAATGGTTTTAAATCCTTTAGACATTTTAAATGGTGTATTTTCACTTATTTTTGTTGCTATATCATTATTTGTGGGTCTAGTAATCCTAACAAGGTATATGAAATATAGAGAAAGGATTTATTTCTATGTTGGAGCTACTTGGTTGTTGATCTCAAGCCCTTGGTGGCCTTCGTGCGTTTCTTTTCTTGTTGCAATATCAAATGGCATTGGAATTGCTCCACAAGTATACTTTCTAATTGGAAATGTTTTAACGCCTTTTGCAATAGTTGTTTGGTTATTAGCTTTTACAGAATTCATGTACACTGAAAAACGTAAATTGATTCTATTGATATTTACTATTATTGGAGTAATCTTTGAGATTTTATTCTTTATTTTCCTATTTTTGAATCCTGGCGTTATAGGTCAATTGAATGGCCCTGTTGATGTCAATTATGAATCTTTTATAATGGTATTTTTAATAACATTTCTATCTATTGTTGTAATTTCTGGCTTTTTATTTGCCAACCTGTCTCTAAAATCTAAAGAACCAGAAATCAAACTCAAAGGAAAATTATTAATAATTGCTTACATTACATTCGCAATTGGGGCAGTATTAGATTCAGCCATACCTTTAAATGAAGTTCTGATAATTATTACTAGATTGATTTTA
Organism: Promethearchaeota archaeon; assembly: GCA_048941605.1. Taxonomy (GTDB): domain Archaea; phylum Asgardarchaeota; class Lokiarchaeia; order Sigyniarchaeales; family SOKP01; genus Loki-b32. The sequence goes on from JBHLNL010000154.1 coordinate 2,476, forward strand.
ATTGCTAGTGCAATTTGTTGGTATGGAGGTTTTATATTACCTAAATGGATGAAAAAGTTCTTATTAAAAAAGTCCTAATATTGAGTTTTTAAATCCTATTTTTTTTTATAATATTTCCATGATACGTCTGTATTATTTAGATTCATATTTTTTTTCATTTCATTCTTTCTTAACAAATCATCTAATTTTATGAATTGAAATGTTGAGTTCTGAAATAGATAAACTGGCGAAGGTGACATTAATAGGATATCCTGCTACAGGAAAAACAACTTTAGCGAAACTTTTAGCACAAAATGAAATAGATCGTTTATATTTTCCTACTCATGGTTTAGATTTAAAAACTATTAAGTTGGATAACTACATTTTAAGATTATGGGATCTAGGGGGTCAACAGAGTTACCTTAAAACATATTCTCGAGATTATCTTTTAGGGTCTGATATTATATTTATTATTACTGACTCTACGCCGAGAAATGTTTTAAATTCAAGAGAATTAATTAACTATGCTTGTCATTTTGTGGGAAAAGATTGCCCTATAATAGCTATTGCAAATAAGCAGGATTTGGTAAAGGCAGATGGACGGATGGATTATAAGAGAGTTGAGGATATACTTCATATTAAAACTTATGGATTAACAGCAATAAATCCTTCAGAACGTATGAAATTAATGAATATTATTAAAAAAGAATTAGATAAAGTAGCAATAAGGAGGAGAAGAAAAGAATGAATTTTACCGAAAATGAAATTTTTGGAGCAGCTTTAATTGGATTTGATATGATTGATGGCCCATTTCTTAAATGGAAAAAAGAATATACTAGTGTAGGAAAGGGTGTAAGCTTAGACGATTTTGCTATGAACTTCTATTTAGCTTTCCGTGGTGGAAATGAATCGGTTAAGAAACCTAGAGCAATTCTATATGATAAATTCTATATTGTCGCCTTCCCTAGAGATTTAGAACTCTGTTGCCTTTTTATGAAGCCTGATAACATTGATAATAATATAAAGCAATTAAATAAAATAGCTTCCAGATTAATTACTGAGATGGATGTGAATGAAGAAGAAGACGACAGCGCTAAAGATTCTGATTCAGATGAAGATACTATCGATGAAATAAAAAGACTAATTCCTAATTTATTAAATGGTACTAAAATGTCAACTCCAGAATTGAGAAGATATTTTAAGCTAAGTAACTCTCAAATTTGGAAAGTAATGTCAGATTTAGAAAGTTCAAAGAAAATTAAACGAGCAGATAAAAAAGGTCGGTCTGTAATCTGGACTGCAAGTTAAAATTTTTTATTAAAATTATCTTTTTTTAATTTTATCTTATCCTATGTTCCCACTTTCCGATGTTTTTTGTGTAATACCTTGAGAACATTATATAGCAGATGTCAGGTAAATCTTTTTCTATATTATTTACAGTAATGAATCTAAGTATGTGGTTTATGAAAAATATACCGACAAATTCAATGTGATAATTATCAATATTTTTAGATAGATTAGTTCCAGAGAATTTTATATCTAAACCAGTTCTATCATTATAGAGAACTTCAATGAAAATTTTTGGGAAAATTTCTTTTCTGAATCTCCAATCCTTATCAGTTTTCCACACTTCTGCACCAAGAAAGGATGCTAAATTCTCTCGATCTAGTTCTTTTAAGAATTTAAATGGCTCACTTCTTTGCTTTAAAACATTCTCCATTAATTCAGTTTTTATTTCATAATTTTTTTCAAAAGGTTCTTGTCCTTTTACTTTTCTTTCTATTAAATCCATAATTATATCAACGAAAGTGGCACTATCTTCTCCCGGAACCCAAAAAACTCGCTCCCCTGAGAAGTAAAATTTAAATTCAGCCTCAATATCATCACCAAATTCATCTCCAAAATAAGAATATGCCATATGAATAATTACTTCAGGGAAGAATTCTATAGAAATTGTCCAATCTTCGCTAAAGCCAATATTTTCAATTTTACCACCTAATTCATTGGTAACAATATCTTTCAATATTTCCATATCTAAATTTAAAAAAAGAGGATATTTCATTTTGCTTATGTCTTCAAGCTCTTTCTCATGAGGGCCTCTTACACCTGTGGCATCAATCTGTCCTATTGTCCAAAATTGTCTTTTTGACATAATAAAATCAAAATTAAAGTAGTTGATATAAAAAATTATAATGGTAAAAAGAAAAAAAAATTTGATTTTTATATTACTTATTATTCTACATGAACGGGAATTATAAGTCCTTTCCTTTTTAATTCAATAATAGTAGTAATTATTTCGTCTCTTGATTTTTTTGTCCCCGCCAAAACAAAATTTATTAAAGATGAAATGAAGAAAAAATTCCGCTCCTTTTGAATTTGTTCAGCAACCTCAACAAGAGCTTTTTCTAATCCTTTTAACTTGACAACACCATAGTGTTTTCCGAGTTGTAGAGGATAAACTAATGTAATATTGAAATAATTTTCAATCATATCCTCTGCTTCTCTGAAAGGAGTGATATCTCCAGTAAAATTTACCAATAATGAACTGAATCTCTTTTCAAATTGTTCTGTGAATAACCATTGACTTTCTTTGAGCTTTTCTGAGGGAGTACCATCTAATATTAATGCCACTCTGACAAATTCACCATCAGCAATTACAATCTTAAAATCACCATAATCCATTTCAAATTCCTGTCCTTTAGCAGCTGCTGAGTCTTTCTTAATCTCAGTTCTAAACTGTGAAATTGCTTGAAGGAACCCAGAGATAAGATCTGAATCAATTCCTTCTAAAGATATTTGCTTGTTGAATATTGATACTCCAACATCCTTATGAATTATCATTATATACGAAATTTTTACTAAATCATCCAAGGTTTTTGCCTCTCCTGCCCAAAACTTTCTTAATCTTGAACGTCGGATCTGTCGGACAGTTACAATTGAAGCAATTGCAACAGCTCCAATAATTATGTAGGGCAAAAATCTCATGAAATTATCCATAAATAACATGAATTCATCGACAACTCGAATTGCACCCGATTGTATTTCTTTTGCAGCATAAAATCCTGATTCAGCAAATCTTACTCTGATTGAATATCCACTTCCAGTACTCGTTAGTTGTAATGTCGCAGTTGCTATACCTTCATTATTCGATATTGATGTTGTGTCGTACAAGGGTGTGCCACCAGGATTTAATACTTCAAAAATAATATCAACGCCCTCTAAGGGTTTTCCTCCAGCTTCACTTATTCTCACTTCCATATACGTGATTCCTTTCATATATTGAGAAGCAGGGATTTCTACAAATTCTAATACGGGATCTATTTTGAATCTCTCATAAGTACCATTCACATCAAAACGAACAGCATGCCAAAGTGAAGTCACGTTGAATTCAAAAAATCCTTGATCAATAACAGCATTATCAATCTCTCCTTCCCATATTCCACTACCAATTCCAGTATCAACTATGTCTATGCCAAAATTCTGTAAGCCAAGATCAGAAGGCGTTAATGAATTGCTATTTATTCCTAGACCTATTGAAGAAGAAATATCAGAAGAAATAGCATTTTGAATATAAAAGTTTATACTAAATTCATTAATGGAAACATTAAATCCATAATCTGAGGGACTTTTTGTAATATATAGTAGAACAAAGTTGACTTCATTGTTTCTTGATTCATTTAAAAGATTTAAAAAGATCCATGTGAAGCCAGCATCAAATCTAAGGATTGATGTAGTTTCATTTTCATGAGCAAACTCCAGAAAATCACTTAAAATGATCCAGTTAGCTCGATTTTCTTCATCTCTCAAAATATCGAATGTTGTATTACCTTTATAGAGCGCTAATGCTGCAATACCAAGATTATCTGGTTTACTAACATTAGAACTAATTCTTATATCCATTTGAGGGACAATCGGATTTGGATATGAAACCAGCCAATCGAAATAATCAACATCCCATAAAGAGCTATTAAGATCATTCAATACATTGAAAGTGAGAATAAAAGTAAGATTATTTGAAAGAGCTTGAGCTTCGTAATAATCATCATCAATATATTTTAATGATTCAATTGCCTCTTCACCAAAACTACCAGTACTCCCATTAATTATATTTACATTTGTGGGGAAGGATAATTCTTGTACTAACGGATCGTGCTTTTGTATAGTATCAAGATTCTCTATTTCTCCCACTTCAATCTTAAATTGATTAATAGACACATTGTAATTACCAGAATTGTTTCCAATATATTCAAGCTTAAACCTCAGAGTATTATTTTTTGTGGGGCCTGTATCCATGAATTCAAGAATCTGATATTTGTCCCAAGGAGTTCTTGCTGAAAAATATATCAACGTTTCACTAGCCTGCTTGATATCATAATCAAGTGCAAACCATGGATCTTGTAAAATTGTAGCACTATGGTTATATATATAAAGAGTAGAATCCTCAATACGATCCATGTGAGAGACATTAACCATAAGATAGAAATCAAAACTAAAGATGTATTTATAGTGATCAAACTGCCAATTGAGAAGGTTGTGAAAAAGTTTTAGTTGATGATATGTATATGGTGAATTCTTCAATTCTTGTAAGTAAAACTTAAGATCTATAACTAAATTAGTTCCATTTTGAACTAAATATCTATCTTCATCAATAAATTTAAAAGAATCTGGAGTACTAGCCAAAAGTGTTCCATTTATCACTTTTGATACATTTACATTATTTATTGTATAAGCATCATAATAAAAGTCAGGAGATACTGCATAAGTATCTCCTTCTCCTCGATTATCATTATCAGGATTAAAGTAAAGGAATTTGGTTAAAGGATAACCTGAAACTATCTCTGTAGGAGGTATTTTTATTTTAATTGCAAACCAATATTTTTCAATACCATTCTCAAGTGTCATTTTCGTGTTTGTTATATTTAGATAAATTGGACCTGCACCATCATTTTTAAAATCAAAATGTTCCCAATGAGTAGAATAAGGTATAGACAATTTTTTTAATGAACCTAAGGTGCCATTGAGATAGGGATTAGGTGTTCCATCTATATCGTTTAAACAATTAACTATAGACACTTCCCATTTATTTTCATCTGCAGATGAGGTAGGATCACGGAAATCTTGGATAAGAATACTCACATTGTTAACATACTGATTCATTTCTACTGCAAATTTTTGATAAATATAGGTTGGTCCATTTTCAGAACTAGATATAAACTCGGAAAATTCGCTTTCTATAGAACGAGTATAATTAATAGCGCTAATATTTTCAAATTGCATTCTAGCATATGAAATATTATAACCTGGAATTAAAAGACTAGGTTGCTCATTCAACTTTGGTTGGTCTCTATTAATATAACAATCTTTACTAGTTGCTGTAATTTCGCTGAATATTTTTCCTGTCCGGTTAATAGCTTGCGGATAAATTTGGAGAGATTCATCTTTTTGAAAATTATTAATTTTAGGGTTTGTAAATGCAGAATAAATTGGTAGAATTATTCCTATAACTATAAGGAGTGCAAATAACGATTTTTTTTTAAAAAATTTCATCAAAATCTCCCTTTTTTTTAAATGTGTAAAAATTATTATAGTAACACATGAAATAATTTGCTTTTAAAATTAGTTTTTCTATTATTACAGAAACTTTAGATTAAATAAAAATTAGAGAATATTTTAAAGAATTTATAGTCTAAAACTTTATAATCTTTCTTTTAGTATGATTTTTTAATCTATTTTAAAACTGAATTTAACAATATCGAAAAGAACTATACCTAACGTTGCTAAAATAACCTCTGATATTAAAACATAGACAAAATTTATCCATATTGGCAAAGAGAAAGATATATACAATACTAAAGCTACGTAAATTGAGATTATTATGGCATACAACAAACCACCTAAATACTTTAGATACTTTTTATCATAAAAAATAACAATACAATAAAGAGCAGGAATATTAACAATACAACTAATTAAATCAATCGCACCTAAAGGAGAACTTAAATTAACAAAAAGGACCCCTAATACTTTTCCGACTAATCCTTCATATGGAAAGATAATACACATCCCCACTATTAATTCAGCTACACGGAATTGTAATGCTAAAAAACTTATAGGCTGGAACACATAACCTAACGTAGTATATAAAGCAGCAGTGATAGCTATTAAAGCAACTCGAACACTGATACTCCTTTGCGCATAACCCAATGATTTCTTTTCACCAGTAACAGGCTCTTTGCTCATCTGTTAAAACCTT
>JBHLNL010000155.1:0-8575 GCA_048941605.1 Promethearchaeota archaeon
GTCAATATAATCTTGGTCTATAATCATATAATCTTGAATTTTAAATTCTTTATTTATATATATTTGAAATTGGTGAGTACATATCAATCCTTTATCTATAAACATCGTATTTATGTCTTCTTTTATTTCCAGAATAATAGATGCTGGAATTGAAATTTTTTTTTCAGTTCCACAAATAGAGCAAATAATTTTAAGTTCAATTTTTTGAATATTCAATTTTTTGAACATAAATTTACATCCTCCTTTTATGAAATTTTAAAAGTTCTCATAAACAAAATATAATAATAATAACTATTTTGTTTTAAAAATGTCTGATAAGCAACCTAATTCTAATTCCTCAAAAAAGTCAAATTCAGTAGACGAGGAAAAAAAAAGAGAGAGATTTAAAAAATTAAAGATACCTAAAATCTCAAAACCTACGAGTTATGGTGTAAAGAAAAAGACTAAGGATTTTGTAATAAGACAAAGGGTGAAAGTAGGTGCTTTAAAGTTAAGGCTTAAGAGAAATTTTTATGATAAGATTGTCCATCAAGAAGTTTATTTAGATGGTAAGGAACCTAAATCATATTCATTTGAGAGAAAATTTTGGGGATTATATGGAATATTTATCGTATATTCTCTTATTTTAATTACAGCAATGAACCTTCCAGAAAGCAATTGGATTCAATATTTAATGTTTGGGAACCCTTTTGCATTTTCAAATACAATTGTAGCGTTTTTATTAGTATTATCTATTTTATTTAGTATTGATAAAGTAAGAATCTTTATTTTTGAAAAAAAATCTGCTATTAAGCAATTAATATTATATTGTAGCCTTATTGCATTATTATACGTTCTTTTTCTTTATATCGGAACTGGTTTTAATTTTATGACATACTTATTGACACTAGCGATGATATGGTTAGTCTTATTGAGTAGTCGCTTTTACATATATTCAAGGAAATTCTCAACAAAGATAGAAGCGAGATTCATTAAAAAATACTCAATAACGAGGAGATTTTTTGCAATCATTATTCCATTTTTTATATTAGGAGTGCTTGTTGTTATTTCGTTATTTTATCGAAGTTTTTTGGTATGGTTATCTTTAGATTTTTTTAGTGATTCTGATCCTAGCAGCGCAGTGGAGGTGTATAAACTTGAAATGGGAGTTATTATGCCCTTGATTTATTTCAGTTTAGTAATGACATTGATGTTTATTATTTTTGAATTTGTTTTTACTAGAAGACGGGCAGAAACAAAAAGAGCAGGAACATTTGATAATTTTACATTTTCTTTAATAGTTTTATTCATCTTTTTCTTTCAAATTTTGCAAATTAGTATTTTTATGTTACTCCAAGATCCTACAATTATTGCCTTTAAAGCATCAATAGGAGCAACAGGTTCAGCAGTGTCATACGTTTTTATATTTGAATTTATAGTTTCAATGTATTTTTTATATCGAATTATTCGGAAAACAGGGAAAACATTAGGATGGCAAATTTTATTTTTCAAACAAGATGGTCTTATTCTTCTTTGTTTAGCATGTGTGTTCGCTCAGACATTAACACGTTTCTCTCTGGCTAGCGAAATACCTAATCAATTAATAACTGATGTAGGGATTGTATTGATGGCTGATAAATACATTATCTCAGTACTAATGATTTTTTTCTTAGGCACAACCTTATTGATCTATTATCTTAAACCCCGCGAAACATCAATGTTTATGAGACTGCAAAAAGAAACTGTATCTGAAGAGGAGAGAAGTCTAGATAAGATTTATAAAATAATTAGGAGTGAATATATTAGACGAGGCGAAGCTTATCCCATCCAAATAATTGAGAGAGAATTAATCAAAGCTACTCAATTATCCAAGAGTAATGTTTATGATCTTCTTAATACATTGGCAAAAAAAGATATGGATATACTGATTACAGAAGAGAAACAAGATATCGGAAAACCCCTAAAAATGATAAACTTTGTTTCTGTAACCGAACGTTTTGAGAAAAAAGGGCTTGCTGAACAAAAGGCAAGGCAGTATCTAAGTGAAAGATTATTTAAAACAGCTACTGAAGAAAAAAGCAAAACTAGTAGATTGGTAAAAAGTGCAGAATCAAGTACGCCCACAGACACCTTAATTTCCTCGCTTAGTACTGATTATAGCAGGAAGCAAAAAGATAAAGAAATTCATAAAAAAAAATTAAAAGAAGCTCAAATTTCTTTTACAACTACTACTGAAGATTTAATAGCTCAAATTATTCAGATTATAAAAAAAGAATATGTCTATAGGATAGAAAATCCTATAAAGAATCCAGATTTTGATATTCCAGTTTCTGAAATTATAGGTCAAATTGAGAGAAATACAAAAATCCCATCTGGGGAAGTTTACTTAATATTAGAAGATTTAAGCAATAATGACTTAGAGCTTTCTTTAATTAAGAATCCGGATGATCCTGAAGATAAGAAAATTAGTTTCTTTCCAATCGCTGATGATAATATGAATTATTCGCTTGCAAATTTTAGACCTGAAGAATATTCGAATTTTAAAATTGCGGTAATCAAAAACTTTCTAAAAGCTTTAAAAGCAAAAAAGGAAAAAAGAGTTCTTTTTCAATTGAAGAAAGAGATAGCTGATCACACAGAAAACCAAAAATCCTGGCTTAATTTGTTGGATAATTTATATAAATATTATCCATTATATACCGAAAAGGTTAACCAAGTTCCAGATACAAAGAAGTTTTTAAGACAATTAGATAAGTGGAAAGAAGTATTTAAAGAAATTTAATAACTTTTAATATCTAAAACGCTTTATTATCCTGAAATAAAATTTTTTAAGAAATATAAGCATCTTTTTGTCATATTTAATTCCAACCACAAATGATTAGATAGTTTTAGAAAAGAATTTACTTTCAATTAATTAATTGTATATTTGTATTTTTAATATGACAAGATTGTCTAGAATAAACCTTACCAAAACACCTTTAAAGATCTTTTCAGGATTGTCCTCTTTTCAAATACTCGCAATGTTTAGGAGAGGTCTATTTTACACATATTTATCTTTATATATGAGATATTTCTTGAATTTATCTGTTTTTGAAACTACTTTATATGCTACACTTCCAATGATAATGAGTATTATTTTTCAAAATTTCGTATGGGGGCCAATTAGTGATAAAATTCAACGTCGTCGAACATTAATTGTGTTAGGTGAGATTTTGGCAGGATTAGGGACTTTGATTGTTTGGCTTATCCATTTTTTACTAGCAAGTGCAGATACAGCAGGTTACAATATTAATATCTGGGGCGTTACGTATAGTTGCTTGTATATTTCCGGATATGTTATTATTATAGGACTTAGTTTTGTAGAAATGTTTTGGTCAATGTCAAATATTGGCTGGAGTGCTTTAATTAGTGATTTATATCCTTCTGAAAAAAGAAGTAAAATCATGGGTCAATTAACCGGTCTTGGGGGTATGGGTCGGATTTTTGGAATATTTATTGGTGGAATATTATATGATGGGGGATTTGGGTTTAGGAATGGAGCATTATTTATCGTTGCTTCTTCATTTATGTTTATTTCTACAATTCCAATGTTATTGTTCAGCCCTGAGGGGGGTATTAACACAAATAATAATGAAGTTGAGAGTATTTCAGAATTGAATCACAATCAAAATCGAAAGAGTATTCTAATTTTTGTTATATTTATAATTGCGCTTGCTGCAATAAATTTTGGGAGGAATTCTATAGCTATTCCTTATTCTCAGTATCTTAGTTTAGAAACAGGATTTAATGTAGACAGTATAATGCTTAGTTTTATAACAAACTCACGTTCAGTAGCAACTCTGATAATAGGGTTTACAGCTGGAGCCCTAAGTAAAAGATTTGGTCATTCAAAAACACTTATTCTTGGGACCTCAATAGGTATTATTGCTTTAATAATTACGGCAACTACGTCATATTTATCCATTATTTTTATAGGAAGTTTCTTAATTGGAGCTGCTGAGGTTCTAATTTATGCATCTTCATATGCTATTGCCTCACTTTTAATCCCATCAAGGATGCGTGCAAAGTTATTTGCAGTATACAATGCTACCTTCTTTTTGTCGTGGGGTATAGCCGGTACATTAATTTCAGGACCTGTTATAGATATTTTAATTAGAGAGGGAAAAAGTGAAGTCTTTGCTTATCAGATGGGATTCTTTATAGGAGCTTTAGTTTGTCTAGTTGGACTTTTAATCTTTATAAGTATAGAAATATGGTTAAAAATTCAAAAATCAAAAAGCAATAAAATTAAAAAAAATCTTTAAAAATTATTAATCTTGCAACATTCTTCACATTTCAACTCATCTAAAGGAAGATAGCCACAGTTCGGTCCCATATTACATTCAAATCGGTTTTTTTCCGGATTGTAAATCATATCTTCAGAACAACATTTTGGAATGGTATCCATTATTTTACCACATCCAGCACATTTGTATAATCCCATTTTTAAATTCACCTCCTCTATTAACTATTATTCAATTACTTCCATAGGTTTACCATGATGTTCTGGAATGGGTTGAGCTCCGCAACTAGCTCCCATCCAACAGACTAATTGATCACCTTCTTTATGCATTGATTGTCCACAATGCATTGGAAGTTCTTGTTCTAATCCACATTCCACGCATTTTAATTTTCCCATTTTTTTATCCTCCTTTTTATTATTTATTTTCTCAATTACATTTAATGATTTATCATTTTCATTAAGACTCTTCATTTGCATTAATTTGGGATCCATTGCATTGTAGTTCTTAAATCTTTCTGGATCTCTTTTAAAATGAGTTTCACAATTTGTGCTACAAAAGTAGTAAATTTTACCCTTATATTCATATTCAAGGGCTTTTCTTGGATCAATTTCCATACCACATACCGGATCTCTTACTTTTTCTTGAGAGATCAATAATTTTTCTTCTTCAATTTGCTGAGGTGTTTTTGGTTCATACTTTTTTAGAAACAATGCATTAGTTACAACTGATACTGAACTTGTAGCCATAAAAACTGCTGCTAAGTAAGGGGGTAAGAATAGTCCAGTTAACCCGTATAAGACTCCAGCAGCAATTGGTATCCCTATAATATTATAAATAAAAGCCCAGAATAGATTTGTTATCATTTTTTTGTATGTTTTTTTAGATAAATTAATTGCAGATACAACATTTCTTACATCTCCTCTCATAAGGACGATATCAGCAGTCTCAATAGCAACATCAGTTCCAGAACCAATCGCAATTCCTACATCAGCTTGAGCTAAAGCTGGAGCATCATTTATTCCATCCCCAACCATTCCAATTATCTTATGATCTCCAGATTCTTGTAATTTTTGAATAGTTAAAGCTTTTTCATTCGGTAAAATCTGAGCGAATATGTGTTGTTCGTCGATTTTTAACTGCTTTCCAATACTAAGTGCAGTCTGCATGTTATCACCTGTTAACATATAAATATCCAATCCCATCTCTCGTAATTTATTCAAGGCATAAGGAGCTTGATCTTTTATTTTATCAGAAATTCCTATTATCCCCCTGACTTTATTATCTATACTTATTAAAATTGTTGTTATACCTTGTTGTTGATATTCATTAAACTGGATCTCATATTCTTTAATCGAAATATTTTCATCAATCATCAATTTATCATTACCAATATATACTGTCTTCCCTTTAATAGTTGTTTTGATTCCTTTACCTGGAATTGCGTCAAATTCTGATGGTGCTTCAAGAGATATTCCTTTTTGATTTGCTTCCTCAATAACTGCTCTACCGAGTGGATGTTCAGAGCCCATTTCCGCACTGCCTGCATAGAATAGTATTTCACTGTCGTTATATCCTGAGCCTTTCAAATCTTTTTCAGTAAATATCACTGAAACTTTAGGTTTTCCAACAGTTAAGGTTCCTGTTTTATCAAAGACTATATTATTTATAGTATTAATAGCCTCGAGAGAATCACCTCCTTTAATTAAAAGCCCATTTTCAGCTCCTTTTCCCGTTCCAACCATCACGGCTGTTGGAATTGCGAGTCCTAAAGCACATGGACAGGCAATAACTACTACCGATGTAAAAACTAATAAGGATGTTTCAAGTTTAGTAGCTTGAAGTACAGGAAATAACTGAGTTCCTATAAAAAACCAATAAAGGAATGAACTTACGGCAATAATTATAACTAGAGGAACAAAATAATTACTAACCTTATCAGCTAATTGTTGTTTGGCAGCCTTCCTGCTTTGAGCTTGCTTTACAAAATCAATGATTTGGAATAATAATGTATCCTTCCCTATCTTCTCAGTTACCATATGAATCAGACCAGTTTGATTTACTGTTGCTCCAATAACTTCACTATCAATTTCTTTTTTGACATATTTACTTTCACCAGTTATCATTGACTCATCTACTTTTGTTTTACCTTGAATTACCTTTCCATCTACAGGAATTCTTTCACCAGGCCTTACGATCAATACATCTCCGACTTCAATTTCCTCAATTGGAATCTCTATTTCTTGACTTCCTTTTAATATAGTTGCAGTTTTCGGCTGTAACCCTATTAATTTTTTGATAGCTTCAGATGTCTGTCCTTTTGTTTTATGTTCAAGGTATTTTCCAACTAATAAGAATGTAATTATCATACTCATTGCTTCATAAAATGTTTTTCCAGATATGAGAAAGGTTGTTAATACCGAATATATGAATGCTGTAGTTGTACCTATAGCGATTAATACATCCATGTTTGTCGATTTATTTTTCAAGGATTTATATGCTCCAACCAAAAAGAAAGAACCAGAAATAATATAATTAGCAGATGCTAGGAAAAAAAGAATTAAGTTCCTCTCAAAAGAATCTGCTACAAACCAACTAATAGGAGCAATCATGAGCGAGAAAATAAGAGAAATTAACATAATACGTAAACGATATCGCATTTCTTTTTTATGTTTTATAATTTCAATATCCATTACTCCAGCTGATTTTTCGATATTATATCCTAATTGCTTTATTCTTGAATATAATCCATTTTCATCAATTGTTAATTCATTGAATTCTATGAATATCTTAGAAGCTTTGTAATTCTCTCTTACGTCATAAATTCCATGGATATCTTTTACTTTATCAGCAAAGCTTTTAAATTCGCTTTCCGTAAGCTTATCTACAACTCTTAAGTCAATTTTTGCTAACGATGCTTTATATCCAAGATCTCGAATTGCTTCTTTAAAGAACGTGAAATCAGTATTTTTTGGATCATAATCTATTGTTGCCTCCTCATTCGCAAAATTTACTACTGCAGAATTAACCCCTTTAAGATTTCTCAATTTAGTTTCTATTTTTAAAGCACAATTAGCACAGGTCATTCCACCAAGCTTCACATTTACAATTTCTTTAGTTTCTGTCATAAATATTCACACTTCTATTATATTTTTATTGTCGAATTTGTTAATTATAACTTATGTTTATACTTTGTAAATCAATTCTTCTTTTTGCTTTCATTAAAATTTGTTTTTATTTGTTTACTTTATAAAAGTTTAAATATCATAAATTATACTTGTTCTCCGCAATAAGGACAAAATTTCCCATATTTATCTTCCAATTTTTGCCCACAATTATAACAAAAATTTGCTTCTTTTAAAGCAATTTGGGCAATATTAGTTTCATTCGATTTTACTGCGTTAATTTCATGTTTTTCTGCTTTGATTTGACTTTGTGAATTGGATTTATTATTAACATGAGTAAAAATATATGTTAATGCAATTATAAATAATAGAAAGACTCCTATTCCTAAAATCATATAAAACCAATTTCCAAAATCCATATCCATCATATGATACTCGTTAAAGTTAGAATCTTGAAAGAGCATTTGATCACCTTTTTAAACAATATATTATTTATGATTATGATATATACTGGATAGTATATATTTAAATATATCTATTATTATATATATACAAGATTTTTATATTTTATTTAATCATTATTTAATTGTTCTAATTGGTGGTTTTATCGTGAATGAAGAAAATGGAATCAAAGTTCAAAGTTTATCAAGGTTTTTTATCTTAATGTTATTAAAATCAGAAAAATCTATAACAGGATATTTTATTTTAAAACGACTTGAAAAAGATTTGGGTACAACTGCTAGTCCCACTTATGTTTATGATTTTTTAAAGAAGTTAAAGGATGAAGGATATATTGAGGATGTACCAACCCCAAAGTCGAAAAGATCCAAAGGATTCAAATTAACACCTTCTGGGATTGCTTTTACTGATAGAATCTTTTCTAGATTTGATAATTTAATTGATATAGCAATTCAATCAAAACTAAAAATCTGTGCTAGCTGTGGAGTAAAACTTTATGAAGATTATCATGTTGAAACAATTCATAGTAAGGAGTTAAATTTTTGTTGTAAACATTGTGCTAAGGCATATAGAGATTCTCATGATCGTAAATAAAATTGTGTCTCTCTTAATGTTAGTATAGACAATATTTCAAAAAGTTTTTAAGAGTTTTATAATTAAAAAAATTTCTAAATTAGTAAATTGATTTATTTTTATTAATCCTCTTTCCACGTAATCTTATATAATAGATCC
>JBHLNL010000156.1:0-8325 GCA_048941605.1 Promethearchaeota archaeon
TTATCAATTCTGCGAGTAATTTTTCATTCTTACCTTTTTTATTAATTATAACATAAGATAAAAGTATTAATACTATTAACAAGACAGAAATAAAAGAAAAAAATTTCATTTGAAATGAATAAATAGTCTCAAGGAAATCATCCTTTAAACTTAGACTTAATATTAACGTTTTATTATCTAAAAAAGAAGTTCCATTAAAGATTATGCAAATAGTAAACTCTTGACACGCAAGATTAGAGACAAAAGAATTTTGGGAAATTAGAATTGTTATAAAACCAAATTCATCGGTTTTATTTTCATTCATAAATGTTAATGTGTTGTTATCAAAAATTTTTATAAGTAAGTTATGATCTGCTAGCGGTTTTACAGATTGATTAAAATAATAATAACAATATAGCCTTATTTCTAAATCCTCACTGTCTTCTAAGTTATTGTTGAATTTTATAATATCAATAATTAAATCATTCTTTTCAATAAAAATTTCATAAATAAATTTAGAGTCATTATAAACCTGATTATTAGATACTGAAAAAATTAGAAAATTCTGCCCTAGGTTACAATGATTAATGGATGATAAATGAATAAGAATTGCTCCTGACATATTTGTTGTGTAATTTTGTTGATGGATTATTAAATTATTAAAAGCAATCATAAATTGGATAGTTTGATTATTTAAAGGATGATTTATTTCATTTGTCAAATCATAAAATTTTGCTATCATGGACAAATTTTCACCTAATTTTAAATATTCATTATATCCTAATAGCTCACATACTATATTTCTTTTCATTATTTTAATTTCTAATGATTCCAGGTAAGTAGATATTGTATTTGAAGTATCTATTTGAAAATAAAAAAGATAAAACTTAATAAAGAGTATATAGGAGGAGTTTGTAAAATCTAAATTTAAATTCTCGGTATTTATTGTCCAATTTTTTATAAAAATTCCAATTTGGTTATATTTTGAAGAATTCCATATGATTTGATCAAAAATATCTAATATATGAATTTGAATATAAGCAATTTCATTAATAGTGCTGTAATATAATTCCCAAGAGGCATTAATTTTGATATCTTCATTAATGTAATATTCTGTTTGATTTGTTTCTAATCTTATTAAATCGCAATTAAAAGCGTTTACAAAATTGATCACACTGAAAAATTCTACAAGTATCAAAAGCGGAAATATAAAAATATATTTTTTTTTCACAGCATATTTTTCTAGCTTAATCTATAAAAACCCATATAATTCCAAAAAAATTTATTTTACCAAATATTTAATTACAAAATAAGAAAATTTTGATAAAAGTAATTAAGATGGGTAAAGTAAGAACAGTTTTAATTAAAAATGTGTCAAAAGAATTGATAAACAAATATCCAAATGTGTTTACGATCGATTTTGAAACAAATAAAAAAATATTAGATAAATATCTTGAAATAGATTCAAAGCACCTTAGGAACAGAATCTCAGGATATATAGTAAATTTATTAAAAATTAAAGAAAAAGAGTAAACATTCTAAAATAAAGATTTAAATAATTTTTAAAACAACAGGGATAAAAATAAACGATAATATAAAAAAAATGGCAGATCTTCTTAGATCTGGAAATACTATGCTTAATATGGCTTGTCCAGTTTGTAATAACCCAATCTTCAGAAATAAAGATGGAAATATTTTCTGTCCAACATGCAACCGAAATGTACTAATTGTTAATAATGACTCTCAGCAAAATGTTAACATTAAAAAGGATATGATTTATAATAAAGAACAGGAAAATTCACACTATATAACTCATAACGTGTTATTAAATTCTTTACAGAATACTTTATTTGAAAAAATAGAAATACTTACCCAAAAATTAAAAGAAGAAACACAGCTACAAGTAATTGAATCTTATACAAAGATTTTGTTAAATTGTCTTGAAATTATAAATAAAATCAGAACTAATAAAGAATTTTAAGGATGTAATCGCTTTACCAGATTTGTTTATAATTTAAATTAATCTACTGAAAAATTAAGTATAAATATAACACCAACAAATTAATGCTTCTGCCGGGATTTGAACCCGGGTTCCGAGGGTGAGAGCCTCGTATGCTTAATCCTAATTACAGTTTATGAAAAACTATAATAGATTGACCAGACTACACTACAGAAGCAGAAAAAGTGTATTTTACTTTTATTCTAAAACGCTAGTATTATTAAATTTATGTAATTTAAAAAATTTAATATAATCCAAATTCTTTAATTTTTGCCTTAAAAAATCATTATAAATGAATAAATAAAATTATTTATAACTAAATCTGTGATGTTCACTCAAAATTTTTAAAATAATTATTATATCATAAAAATTGGCTTTAAAAGATTCACATAGTGGTCTCTAATAGAATACTCCGCAATGTTGGTGGCTTCAGAAATGATTTTTTGTGTTAATATTGCTTTTTGACTATAATCTCTTGCTAATAATTTATCTGCGAGGTATATAATTGCTCCAGTTAAAATAAAAGGATTTCTACCCCCTCTTTGCCCTAATGGTAATTCTTTTAGAACTTCACGACACTTTATTAATAACTTATTTTGAAAATCATTTTTAGACCATATTGCTTTTTTCTTCAAGAGTCTTTCTTTTAGATATTTATGCTTAATCACTTCATCTATTAGTCTAATGAGGTAATCTTCACTTCGATGAGGTGTTGAATCGTCATTAAGATGATGTTTATACTTAATTCCATCTCTTAAAATTAATCTGGGATTAACTCTATGTCCAAAATTTTGAAAAGCCTCTGATATTTCATTTATAGTTATAGGAGCATTATGATATTCTTTTCTTGCTGAGAAAAAAATACAAAAAGCAATAAGAGAGATATTATTTATAACTTTTTCTTCAGTTTTAATAATTTTTTTATAATAATAAGCAGCATTATTTCTTATATTTTTATTAAGATTGAGGTATAACGAAATTTTATTTAAAATATTAAAAACTCTATATTCTGTTTCGTGATTTTTAATACGTAAAAATTGGGCATAGTTTTTTTTTAATCTCCTAAATAATTTTTGTTCATTCGGAGGTAAAAGTTTTCCATTTCTATCTTTTAAGTATTTAGTTTTTTCATAATCTATAAATGAGCCTAATCCCCCTATGAAATCTGTTCGTTCTCCTAAAGCTACATATTGCTTACTCAAACTATTTTTGTTTTTTAAATCATTAAATATGAAAGCAGATTCTTTAAAAAAATTGTTAATTACTAATCCACATTCTTTACAGATTTTTTCAAAGCTATTTACAATTATTTTTCCTTGACATTCGGGACACTTTTCACTTTCTTCTTGATTGAATTCAATATTACTAATAGTTATCACTTTAACATTTGAATTTTAAATTTAAGATTTTAAGCTTAAATTATATTAATTTTGTAGAATAATAATACCGCTTACAGAATTGTTCTTTCTATGAAATAGAACAATAATCTTGAGGGAAAGAGAGAGCAGATCAAAAGTAAAAAAAATAGGAATTTAAAATATTCAATTTTGACATATATTAATTTAAAATAGAAATTTGTAATGATAGATTTTGTGTTTGAAAAAACTTAAATTATGATAAGTAAAACATCCAATAATATAGGAAAGATTAAAAATATTTCAATAAGCAATTGTAAATTATTGGAAAATATTATAAAAACACTTAAACACAAGATAAGAGGGCAGCGAGAAATAATGTATTCAGATATCATAAATTTAATTATTAGAGAGGGCTTAATGGGGGAAAATCATAAAAAAATAATTTTATGGTGTAACTACAAAATTAGACTTGGAAAAACTTACGTAGAATTTGAATAAAAATTTATATATCTAACAAATCTAAGAATTATTTTTAAATAAAACTTTTATACAAAAAGTTAAAATATCCCAAAGGAATTATAAATACTAAATTATAATAATACCTATTAATATATTTTAATAAAAATCAATAGAATATTTCGTCAAGTAAATTCTCCACGAAAAATATTCAAAGGAACGATTTTTTTACTTTAAAATTTAATAATTAAGGGAAGATTCTTAATGGTACGGTTTACAGCAGATCATAAGGTATATATAAAAATCTTATATTGGGGGATGGCGGGATCAGGAAAAACAACAATTGTAGATACACTTTATAGGTTTACTAAAGAAAATGAACAAGATATTGAACCTACAGGAAATTTAACAAAAATCTCGATGGCATCCGGATCTACTTTATATTTTGATAGAGGAATTTTTCAATCAACAAAACAAAAAAGTCGAGGAAAAGTTTTTTATCATGTATATACTGTTGCAGGTCAGAGAAGGTTTTCACCTTTAAGAAAGAAGATATTTAAAGGAACAGATGGAGTTATATTTACTGTTGATTCACAAACACATTTTTTTGAAGATAATATAGAATCTTTAAAAGAATTGAAAAATGTTACAAGAGGTAAATTAATTAAAGAAATTCCTCTAATAGTAATGCTTAATAAACAGGATCTTACAGAGGTTATTGGGGAGGAAGATTTCAAGCAAGTGTTAAAAGATGAAAAACTTTGGTATGAACCAGATCATGAACTTTACATTTGGAATCCTATAATTTATAAAACTTGTGCTTTATACGAGCAAAGAAAGAATGTTTATCGTAGTTTCTCTGAATGTGCTAGAAGAACAGGGTTATATCAGATTTATGGTGATGGAGAAGCACCTATTGGAGATAATTTTAAAGAATTTCGTGAATTTTAAATTTTTTAGCCCACTCTCAATTTATAGTTTCAAACATACTCACGTTACCCTATTTTCCTAATTAATTAAAAAAGTATCTAATTATTGAAAAGAATAAAAGGAGTTAAACAGGTTGTAATTATTCGATGAAAAAAACTAGACAAGGATGATCTACAATAAGTAGGAATGATAACTTATAGTTACTTTGAGGATTATAAAAACCTAAACTCCACCTAAAAAATTTTATGTGATATAAAAAAAAATATAAAAGTTCTTCTTCATTTAGTGTGAGTAAATTAAAAAAATGATGTGAACAAAAGACGGGTTTATATAACAATATAAAGGAAAAATTACCAAAACAGTTTTCAATTTTTCAACTAATGAGCATTCTAGGAATTGACGCTTTAGAAGTACGTAAAGTTAGAAATTTATTAAAACAATTCTATTTACAAGGATTTATAAAAAGAATCTCAAAAAATATGTATCAAAAGGTTGAAAATAAAAATAAAACCTAATTATTAATACTCAGATTAATCCTCAATTGTGGGAAAATGAACTTGATTAGTTCACTAAAAGAATCTAATACTCCTTTTCCTTCTATTGCTATTGTTTTCTTAAAAGAAATATGTTTAAACCTATCAAGATCTATATTTGATAAAAATCCATTCTTTTCTAGTTTCTGTAAACCAAATAAATCACATTTATTCAATGAGATTACTATAGGAATGTTATAAAATTCTGATCCAAAAACTGTTTTTAATTCATTCCAAGATCTAATATTATGTTCAAGACATATTATTTGAGAATCAACTACAAAAATTAATCCATCCACTCCATTTAAAGTCGCTGGACGAGTACTTGCATAAAAATCTTGACCTGTTGCAGAATAGATTAAAAATTTTAAATTCCATTCAACCCCCTTGAATTGTAATACCCCAAAATCAAAGAATAAAGTACGACCAACTGAACTGTCAATAGATTTGACAGTATGTTCTTTTTTAAAATAAGAAAAAAGAGATTTGATTGATGTGGATTTTCCTGACATTGCAGGACCATAATATACAATCTTAACTTGTAAGGTTTTATCCTCATAATTAAAAATCATGATATTTTCTAACCCCAAAGTGAGACTATTTTATCACCCATTATCGCTTTTTTTCCATCCTCGATTAAATCTGAATAATTATCTCCCCATTCCTTTTCAATAAATGTACAAATTCTTTCAATAGGCGCTTCTTCATAATCTATTGTTTCTAAAAGCGTTTTACTCCCAACACGCGTCTGTATTCCGATATTATTCAATAAATTTAATCTAGATAAAATAAAATAAGCTCTTTTTGAACCTGAATAAAAATTTTGAATTTCTCTTTTAAATATATTTTTTTTTAATTCGTTTTTTTCTTCTTCGAAATCTAATAATGTTTTTAATAAGTCTTTATCTATTTGATTCGATGTTATTTTATCTGATAATACTCTTTTCATCTTAGCTATTGATTTTTCAGTATCTTGAGATATTTTTTTAAATATATTTTGCTCAAGTGCTAAATCTATTAGTTTAAAATTAAAACCTTCTATATCTATCGATAAAGCATTAGGTGTAATTGTAATATAAACCAACTTGCTTGTATTTTTTTTAATTAAACTTTTAATATAGAGTAATTCTTCTTTTTTTTTGGGAATCTTTAAACCGATAAGCCATGAATGAAAATTGTCAAACTGGCTAATAGCTTTGAACGAAACATTACAAGGGCATCTAATATGAGATCGTTGGTAGTTGTAATCTAAATTTTCATTTGATATAAG
The DNA here is from genome assembly GCA_048941605.1 of Promethearchaeota archaeon. Lineage (GTDB taxonomy): Archaea > Asgardarchaeota > Lokiarchaeia > Sigyniarchaeales > SOKP01 > Loki-b32. The sequence continues at coordinate 6,526 of JBHLNL010000156.1, forward strand.
ATTTTGATAATCTTCTCTTGAAATAAAATCGGTGTAAAATACATATTCTTTTCGAAAATGAACTAATTCAGAAAGTTCTATTAAAAATTCATCAATTTCATCTGAATCCTCTCCTAAAACTATTATAGGGATTCTATCTAATAAACAATACAAAATTATTGAATTATTATTACGTTTTAAGCTATCTAAAAATTCAAAAAAGTTCACGAGATCACCTTCTTATTTTATAACTAGTTCTCCTAACATTCTCTTGATATCGAAAGTCCGATGATCCTGAATTTCTGATGCCCTCTTAATTAGAGAATCAATTTTTTTTGAAAATTGAGGAAGAATTAAACGTATTAAGCCTAATTTTTGCCTTAATTTACCAATTTCAGTACTAAAAATAGCTTTTCCTAACCCATCTATAAATTGAAATGAATTCTGACAATCGAGTAATATTCTTTCTGCTTGCATTTTTTTTAATAACCAAGCGCATCTATTAGCAGTTTGGAATAGTGAATAACTCATTGCAGAGATTTTGTCTAATTTATCTGTATCAGCATCAACTTTTTTTAATATTTTAGAAGCTATAAAGCCTCCTTCAATAGTAATAAATGCATATTTTAAATCTGGAATTGTTATAGAAATATTACTTAATACTTTTTTTAGTTCAATTGATATAGCCTCGGAAAAACTTAGGGAAAAAGATGATAATCTTAAATCAAAATCTTCTGTTTCTTTAACATTAAATCCTTCGATGATACTTTGAATTTTCTGATTATTAAACTGAATTAAAGGTGGTTTAAAGGATTCTCCTGACGTTATTAAGGTTGTTTTTATTTTTTTTAAGCATTCATTTGTTTGTAAGAAGATACCGCCTAAATTTATATTTGGTTGAGCTGTAATTGCTATAAAAAACTCATGATTAGTATCTAATATACCCTGTGCATCTAAAACTTTATTTAAAGAACTGTGCAAAGGGCTATTCAAGGGTGCTATTAAAATTTTTGCTTTTTTTCCTTCAATTAGAATATATTTTAGATCTTTTGGGTGAAGGTGAATACCAACATTAAAAATCGCACTAGTTGCTGAACTCACATTAAAAATCTCATCTTTAGAAAACCATACTCCTGTGGATTGTATAGGATTCCCATCTCGTTGTGTTAAAACTGCGTTTTCCACGCCTTTAAGTTGTTTTATTTGGTCTAAATGAATTCCAATTTTATCTTTTAGATGCATTTTAAACTTTAAATTCTCTTTTTGAAATGATATCCAATAATTTCAAAAAAGATTTTTAAACTACGAAAATTTATTAAGGAAAACTTGAAATTCTGGAGATAAACAAAAAAATTTAAAATATATTGTACCTATATTATATATTAGCAAAGCGCATCTTTACCGGTGTATGCTTGGATTGCGGTAAACTTCCGCTAAATGAAGAGTGCTATCAAAGATGCGATATAAAAAATGTAGTTATATCTTTGATAAATATAACTGAAGAAAGTTTAATTAAGAACCCCTAAGAATGATACAAGTTTAATTCCTTATAATAGTTTAAGTCCTAGAAAGTAACTTCTAAAAAATTAATTCCGGTTGATCCTGCCGGACCCGACTGCTATTTGGGTGAGAATAAGCCATGCGAGTCGAATGGGAAACCTAAATTTCCCATGGCAGACTGCTCAGTAACACATGATCAACTTACCCTATAGAGAAAAATAACCTCGGGAAACTGAGGATAATGTTTCATAGTTGAATAGGCTTGGAAAAGTTTTTCAATAAAAGGGATAAAAAAAATGGTTTTTATCTGCTATAGGATAG
>JBHLNL010000157.1:0-8302 GCA_048941605.1 Promethearchaeota archaeon
AATTTATTCCTGTTCAGATTGACCAAGAATTATGTGTAAGATGCGAGCGATGTTTAAGAGCTTGTAAGGCAAAAGCAATTTATTTTGAACATGGAATCAGAAAAGTTGATTATGTTAGATGCAAAGCATGCTTAAATTGTGTTCAAGTCTGTCCTAGAAATGCTGTTGAAGTTACCTCCATAACAAATCCTGATCAAATTGTATCCATAAAAATAGACCATGAGAAATGTATGATGTGTGAGATGTGTCTCGTTGAAGATGGTAAATTCTGTCCTAAAAATCTTTTTTATAAAGATATCGTGAAAAAGGTGGGAAGAGAAGAAGAGGGAATCAGGTATAAATATAAAGAAATCGCGAAATGCCAAGGTTGCTTAAAGTGCGCATTATCTTGTCCAGAAGGAGCTATTGAGCCAGTAAAATTTGAGGCTTAAATCTTAAATTTATTCTTTTTACTCCAATTTCTTTAGTATAAGAGGTTTAATCTCAGCAAAATCAGATATTACTAAAACACCTTCCATTCTTTTTAACCTTTCAATATTTTCAAGTTCAACATCTCTTATTTTTAAAACCAAGGGTGATCCATCTGGACGAGAAGTCACAATAGGCTCAATATCCTGATCTGATGGAAATATATAAACTGTTTGACCTCCTTTTATAGCTTGAGCTACACAATTAGTTATTAGACTATCTGCAATCCCATAAACGATTTTTGCTACACTATTAGCTGAAACAGGGCAAACTAAGAACATATCATAATTTCCAAGCTGTATTGGTCCAGCATAAAAGGGAATATTAGGAGTCTTTTCAATTTTCACCTTTTTAACGGCTTCAGTTAAAGCTAACCATTTCTTATACCATTTTACAACCGCTGCTCCTTCTTTTGATAAAATAACAGTTAAATCTATATTGAATTCCTCTTGTAATTCTTTCATTAAATCGATGGATTCTTGAAGAACATAACCTGTTCCTGTCATGCCCCACATGAGCTTCATTTTGTAATCACCGATCTTCTTTATATAAACTTGGCAAAAATTCAGTAAAATATCCTATTTCTTCAATATTATGTCTTCTCAAATCTTCAATGAATGAATTTGAAACTATTGCAGGTAACCGAAATGTGGATCTTAAGAAAGTTCCATGAGGAATAGAGTGATATTCATGTAAAATCCAACTCATTGGGTTATTTTTATTATCTAAAACACTCGCTGCATTTTTATGATTAAATTCAGCCTTAATTGGTATAGACTCGGGATTTTCCCATCGAATTCTTAATGCTGTGGGTCTTCCTTCGATTGTTTCAACTACACGCTGTATAACCCCTACATGACCTTTCACATCTTTAGGAGAAATTTCCCATTCAAATGATTTATGATCTCTGGGATGCCATAATCTATATCGTTCTGAATTATCAATATGATCCCACCACCAATCGATCATTTCAGGAGAAACTCCAGAGAGTTTATGTTCAACGATTAGATCAGTAGTTTCCTTTTTATCGTTCATTTTTAGTGAAAATAGAAGTTTAATTAACTCTTAACTTATGAAAAATTAGCTTTATTTATAAAATCTAACTAAAAGAATTAATAATTTAAGCATGATAAATATTTAATGTTAATATTCTCAAAATAATTAGCTTTGGATTTAATATGAATGGTTTGAAATATATTTATCTTGATAATGCTGCAACAACACCAATGGACCCTAGAGTTATTGAAGAGATTAGCAAACATTTTAGGGAGACTTATGGAAATTCCTCAAGCTTACACTCAGTTGGACAAAAAGCAGGGCAATTATTAAATAAATCTCGTGAAATCATAGCATCATTAATTAATGCGAAAAGAGATGATATTTTTTTCACCTCTTCGGGAACAGAAGCGGATAATATTGCTATTTTTGGGGTTGCTTCACAAAATAAGAAAAGAGGCAATCATATAATTACGACTTCAATAGAACACCATGCAGTTGAGAAACCCTATAAAGAATTAGAAAAAAGAGGATTTAAAGTTACGTTTTTACCAGTTGATAAATATGGTTTGATTAGTATTAAGGATTTAGAGAGTTCAATAACGAAAAAAACTATATTGATCAGCGTTATGTTTGCAAATAATGAAATTGGCACTATCGAACCAATTAAAGAAATTGGAGCAATAGCAAAAAAATATGATGTTGTTTTTCATACTGATGCTGTTCAGGCATTTGGAAAAATTCCGATTGATATTAATGATGTGAACGTTGATTTATTATCCGCATCAGCCCATAAATTATATGGTCCTAAAGGTGTAGGGATGCTATATATCCGTAATAAAGGTATAAGAGATGGTTGGGGGAAGTTTATCCAACCATTAATGTATGGTGGAGGTCATGAAAGAGATATGAGACCAAGTACTGTTAATGTTCCTGGAATTGCAGGCTTTGCAAAAGCAGCAGAATTAGCTAATGAAGAAATGGAAGTAGAAGCTCAAAGACAGATAAAATTAAGAAACAAAATCATTGAATGGGTTATAAATAATATTGAAGATAGTTATTTGAATGGACACCCTATTCAAAGACTTCCTAATAATGTGAATTTAGGATTCAAATATATTGAAGGTGAATCCATCGTACTAGATTTAGATATGGAAGGAATTGCAACTTCAACAGGTTCTGCATGTTCATCAAAATCACTAGATCCCAGTCATGTACTTCTAGCAATAGGTTTAAAGCCAGAAGATGCTCACGGGTCTTTAAGAGTCTCTTTAGGTAGATTTACAACTGAAGAAGATATAAATTATTTTTTGGGGAAATTACCAGCTGTAATTGAAAGATTGAGAAAAATGTCTCCACTTAAAAAGGGAGTGAAGTATATGTTTGATGGAAATGCTTCACATCATAATTGATAATTTTATAAAAGAAAAAGTATATTAATTGAGGTTTCAGCAAATCCTCTCATCTGGGGGCTCAAATTGTTATTGGTAATATTAAAAATATTTAAATATATTATAGAATTTATAACCTACTTGATAATATAGAAATATTTTAATTGAATATAAAAATTAAGAACGTGTGGAAAAATTGGTTGGAAAAAAGAGAGAGGATGAAGACGACGATTGGGATGAAGATGATGAAGACGAGGATTGGGATGAAGATGATGAAGACGAGGATTGGGATGAAGATGATGAAGATGAGGATTGGGATGAAGATGATGAAGACGAGGATTGGGATAATGATGGTTATTTCGAAGAAGAAGAATAAAATATAAGATCTTTAATTGAAACTAATATAATATCATTTGATATTCAAAAATTAATCCTTCTACTTTTCAAAATCATAACGACTCAACCATTAAATAACAATAGTAGAGGAAGATATGCAATAGATAAAATTATGTGAATTATAGCAAAAGTAGCCCCTACTTTCAATAATCTTTTAAAATTTAAGTTTTCCACATTATTATTCTGAGCAATCTTAAGTGTCATTACATCACATGCTGCTCCTTGAGGGATGAGATTTCCACCAATGTTTACTGCTATTATTAATGCATAATATAAAGGAATTGAAGGAAATCCAAATCCTTCAGGTTGTTGGGTTACTAACAAATTTATTATTGGTATAAAAACTAAAGCTGTGGGAGTATTAGCAACTACTCCAGATACAAAACTGACAAGTAATAAAATAATTAGGCTCACTAGAAATGGATTTAGAGTTTCAAAAGGTATACCCTTAAAAAGATTTTCAAAACCTGCCACTCCTAAACAACCAACAACAACATATAATGAAATAAAAAAAAATATTATTTCCCATTCAATATCCTTTAAAAATTCACTCATCTTTTTTTTAGTGAATTTTCTATTAATTAATACTAATAAAAATGCTGAAAATGCAGCTGTTAAATAAAGTAAGGGTAAAATTGCAAAAAGAACAATTGTCATTAAAATTGCGATACTATTGAAATAAAACATTTTTTTATTTGATATCATCACTTTAGCATCTATTAGATCTAAAACATATCTTTTTTGTATATCCTCTATTGGTGGTTCTTTACTTAGTTGGAATCTATCTATTAAAAAAGCTGTTATAAACAAAAGAAAGAAAGAGAATCCCCAATAATAGATGATAAAATAAGCAGTATCTAAATTAAAAGCAGCAGATATAATAATATTTTCTCCACTAGAGAAGGGAGTTATAATTGACCCTATGTTTATACAAATTGTCATCCCTAGTAAATATGTCCCTGCTCTAGTTTTCAAGAATCGACATAAACGTATGACTACTGGCGCTAATATTAAGACAACAACAACATCACTAATTATGGCTGCCAAAAGAGTTGTTATAAAGCATAATAAATAAAAAAATGTCCTCCTATTACCTTTTGAAATTTTAAACAACTTTACAGCTAAAAATTCTAAAATATTTGAATCCTGTGCGATTTTAGTGATTATACTCATACATAAAATTACTATTATGGCTTCAAATTCTATAAATGAAATAAAACTAGTTATATCAAGACCTTTGAATATACCTGTTATAGTGCCTGCTGCAAAACAGCATAATAAAGAAATAGTTACAAAATCAAATTTCTTTGAAGAATAACTTATTAAAATAATGATAAAAATGACAAATATTACAATTAGGAGCCAAATATCCTCCAACATATTTCATATATTTACATGTTAAATCATAAAATAATTTTTATAGAAGTGAAAAAAGAATTTAAACTTGATTAAATTTAAATTAAAATTAATTATCTTATCTCTAAATATAATTTAAAAATTCTTATTAGAATTATAAATTTTTATCATAGAATTAACTCTAGAAATCTTTATAAGGTAATTTTTTTATTGAATGGCGAAGTAATTTTTTTCCGATTAACGGATGTTGGACGTAGTATTGATTTGAGTAAAGCTACTAATGTTATTCCTGCAATTCACGATAAAAAAATTGTTAAAACTAAAGATACACCCTCATACGTAGATTTTCCAGCTCCCTTACTTTTAGAAGTTACTCAAAAAATATCCTCTGAATTAAAAAATGTTAAAGATTTAACTCTCTATATTAAATTATATTCAGACGGTGTGATTTCCTTGATTGCTAGACTTGTTTTTCAAGATTTCTCTTTTAAAAAATTACACACCTTAAGGAGAATTAAATTTAAGACTTCTGATGGTGAATTTCAAATTAACAATTTTATGAAATATCATCAAGATAAAGTATTTAAACAAATAAGAGATTGTATCAATGAAGAAGGTTTTATATTTGGTGAATCTGAGCACGAAAAATATACATTATATTGTTTAACTGATGATTTAGAGAATCCTAAAGAATTTATAAAAAATGAGAGAAGGTATATTTCAGCTCTACTTATGGGAGAAAATCCTGAATTAAACCTTAGTGAAGAACAAATTGATAAAACACTTGGTCAACCATTTTCTTTTTTAAAAAATGATTTAATAATCCTTGATTTTGATAGAGGGTTGATAATTGATCCCAATTATGATTATGAAGATATTTTACATGTGGTTGAGATTGCTAATTTTCAAATGCTTGAATTACGTGTATTAGATAAATTATTAGATCGAAGGTTAGCAATAGCAGAAGAAGATATACGTAAAATTTATTTCAAAAGTAGAAGTATTGTTAGAAGATTAAAAAGAAAACTGGGGAGGCTAATTCGATTAAGATATGATTTATTATTTTTATTAGAGAATATTGAAAATGTTTCAAAATTAGTGGGAGATTATTTTTTGGCAGAAATATATACATATTTGGCGGAGTTATTTCAATTAAAACAATGGAGCAAAAGTATAAGACATAGACTCGAAACATTAGAAAATATATACAATGTCTCACAAACCAATATTAATGAAAAATTCTTACTTTATGTTGAAATTCTACTCAGTTTTGTCTTCATTATGGAATTTATATTGCTCTTATTAGATTTTTTCTTATGATTTTACAATCCAATTCTTTTTGCTGTTGCTTCTAATATTTTTTTTAACATTTCTTTATAGGGAATATTGTCAATATTGCACATTTTTGCTAGATGTCCATCCCAACACCAACCGGGATTCGGATTTACTTCTAAAAGTTTAGGATTCCCTTTCGCATCTAAACGCCAATCAAAACGCGCATAGTCTTGACATTCTAACCGTGTATATAATTTAAGAGAACAGTTTTCAATAATTTCTACTATATTTTGTGGAAGATTTGCAGGAATAGATTTAATATTCCAATAAGCAGAATCTGGTAACCATTTTGCTTCATATCCACATATTTGCGGTAATTCTGGTGGTAAACATGAATAATCTTCTTCGATAATTGGAAGAATAATATAATTATCAGGTGGATTTCCGATAATTCCAACTGTAAGATCTTTTCCAGTAAGAAATTGTTCAATAAGAATTGGTTTATCATACCCAAATTTTTCACGAATTTCTGATATTGCGCTCAGTAGTTCTTCTCCATTTTTAACTACACTTTTTTGAGTAATTCCAAAACTAGAATCCCCAAAATTAGGTTTTACAATTGCAGGGAAATATAGGGGTAAGTCAATAATTTTTTCTTCAGGTTTTATGAAAATAGCTTCGGGAACAGGAATCTCTAGCTCTTTTGCTATTCCTCGTACTAAGGATTTATCATAACAAAAAGCTAGACATTGAGGTCCTGAACCAGTATATGGAATTTTTAGAATTTCTAGTAATGCCGGAATATGTAATTCCTTTCTCGCATCGTTTAAATAACCTTCATCACATAAATTAAAAGCTAAATCAATTTTTCCTCTTAAATTCTGCAAATCTTGAATAAGAGTATTATGATTATCTAAATATATAAAATTAAATTCATAGAGATCTTTTAGCGCGGCTTTTAGTTGATTTATAGTATAAAAATCATCATCATCAAATCTTTTGGATGGTTTTAGTTCGTCGGGTTTATTAGGATCTCCAAAAATAACAGCAATATTTCTTTTAGTTTTTCTTTCCTTTTTCTTTACTTCCGTCCATTCTTTCTTTACAGTAGCACTAACAATTATTCGTCTTTCCATCATACCTAAATCTTGACCTCGTTGAGATTCAGGAGTAAGTGAACCATGAATTGTTATATTGCTAAAACCTACTTTTTTTAATAATTTTGAAATCCTATTTTTAGAGTATAGTCTTTCTGAATAAAACTGATCGACTAATACTCCCTTGTTAACATGAGTTATAACTTCACGTGAAATTAATTTTTGTTTATCTAAAGATAATGATCTCTCCCTGCATACAAAATGCTCTTTATCTATCCACTCCCATGAACGTCGCTGAAAATTTTTTCTGATATAATTACCATCAGTTATATCAATTAAAATTCTTCCCCAAGGTTTTAGAACACGGAAGATTTCCTTCAAAACTCGAAGGTCATCATTTATTGATTCAAAATATCCAAAACTGTTACCCAAAATCATAATAAAGTCAAAAGAATCTTCATTATAGGGTAATTTTCTAGCATCGCCTTCACGAAATTTACACACTACACCAGATTTTTTCGCATTTGATTTAGCTTTTTGAATCAAAAATCTTGAACGATCCAACCCATAGATATTATTGAACCCCATACTAGCTAGTTCAATTGAATGTCTTCCTTGACCACAACATAGGTCTAAAATATAATGCTCTGGTTGAAAATTCATAATTTTTAAAAAATATTCCACTTCAGATTGCGTGATTTTTTGATCCTCTACTACATCACCATCTGTCTTTAAGTAATAAGCATTAAATATTTTTTTCCACCAATCTTTTTTGACATATTCCTCCATGTTAAAAACAGGGCCAATACATATGGAGTTGTGCTTTTCTTTACTTTCAAAATTTCTTTTTTTATTATTTATACCTTCTGTTTGAGTTGTCATTATTGTTTTATAAATGGATTTTTATTTTTAATGAATAAAGTAGAAAATAAAGATTTTCTAACCTAAAAGAGGTTACTAAGATTTTATTGTAATCTTTAAAGGGATTCTTGTACATATTAATAATTCTTAAACCATCAACCCTAATGTTATTTATCATCTATGCCTTTAACGATTACCAATAATATGTTAATTAAGTTTGATTATAATAAATTAAATTAAAAAATTATGTTTGAAGTTAAATAAGATTAAACTTATTTAAAAAGTTTTTGAATTTTTTTGTTTATAATAAAATTAAACATAATACACATGATTTTCTTAAAATAGATATAACATTCCGCAGATTTTTAATAGGATATATAAATCTAACTTAAAGAAATAAATCTGAACTTAATTTAGTATAACTTATTCTCTTATTATTTATTTTAAATTGTTTAATGATTT
>JBHLNL010000158.1:0-8268 GCA_048941605.1 Promethearchaeota archaeon
TCATATGGTCGTAAAAGCTTTTCTAGATTATATAAACAAGAATTAAATGCTAGTTTTGCATTTTTTAGCTCGAATTTTATGGTGGGTCATCATTCCCTTAATAGAATTGATAATCTTAATAATTAGTACCAAATTACTTATGATGAACAACTAAAGATTATCATTTGAAGGTTTCTTTGTATGATAAAAAAAGTTATTATCATTGGCGCTTTAGGGATGGATTTTCATGTTTTTAACACTGTGTTTAGAGACAATGAAGAATATGAAGTAATAGCATTTACTATTGCTGGAGAACAAAATGTTGGGACTACTGATGAAGCTGAAAGAAGATTTCCTGCGCAACTGGCCGGGAAATTATATCCAAATGGAATTCCAATGGTATCAGAAGATATACTTGAAGATTTGATAAAAAAATATAATGTTGATGAAGTGGTTTTTGCTTATTCGGATGTTTCTCATGAAGAAGTAATGCATAAAGCTTCAAGAGCACTTGCTGCAGGAGCTAATTATCGATTGATTTCTGGTAGATTTACTCAATTGAAAGCTAATAAACCAGTAGTGGCGATATGTGCTGTAAGAACTGGTTGTGGAAAAAGCCAAGTTTCCAGAGCAACATATCGATATCTAAAGAGTAAGGGGTATAAAGTTGTAGCTATTCGAGAACCAATGCCTTATGGTGATTTGGTACAACAAAATGTCATGAGATTTGAGAAATATGAAGATCTAGATAAATACGATTGCACTATTGAAGAACGTGAAGAATATGAACCCTATATCAGACAAGGTTTAGTAATATATTCTGGAGTCGATTACGAGAAGATAATTAGAGAAGCTGAAAAAGAGGCAGATGTAATAATTTTTGATGGAGGAAATAATGAGATTTCTTTTTATATAACTGATTTACTTTTTATTGTTACTGATCCATTAAGACCAGGGCATGAAGTTAAATATCATCCCGGAGAAGTAAATGCGAAATATGCCGATGTTTTTGTAATTAACAAAATGAATAGTGCAAAGCCAGAAGACGTAAAAATCGTTGAGAAAAACCTTAATAAATTAAATTCTAAAGCCATAAAAGTTTATACAAATTCCGTAGTCAAAGCAGAAGATCCGTTAAGGCTTAAAGGAAAGAAAGTTGTAGTCGTAGAGGATGGACCTACTTTAACGCATGGAGGGATGTCGATTGGAGCTGCGTACGTTGCTGCTAAAAACGCAGAAGCAAAAATTGTTGATCCTAGAAAATATTTAGTGGGTTCTATGAAAGAGGTTTTCGAAGACTTCCCTCAAATAACACAAATAGTACCTGCTATGGGTTACACTGATCAACAAATAGAAGATCTAGAAAAAACACTAAACAATGTGAAAGCGGATATTATTTTGAATGGAAGTCCTATAGAACTGACCAAATTAATCAAAACAAATAAACCAATTGTAAAAGTATCATACGATATCGAATCAATTGGAAGTCCAACGATAGAAGAAGTCCTTGATGATTTTATAAAGAAATTTTTAGAAAAAAATTACTGATTTTGAATTAATTTTTTTAAACTTTTTCGAGTAATTAATATATAGTCAGAGATATTTATCGATCATTCCAACAATTTCATCGAGTTTCTGGAAATAGAAGTATAAAATTACTTCCTTTTGTGTAATCTTCTGCTAATTTATTTTCTACCCAAATTCTGGCCTTATATTTATCTAAAATGCTTTTTATAAGTGTTAAACCTAACCCTGATCCACTAATGCTTTCGTCTTCATCGATTTCTCTATTAAAGATATTTTCTTTTAATGATTCTGGGATACCGATTCCATTATCAATGAATTCAGCTTTTAAAAATTTTTTATTATTTTCGTGAATTGTCGATATTCTTACTATAATTTCAATAGTTTTATTATCATTATATATAATGGCATTGATGAGAATGTTTTTAAATACATCAATTAAAAACTTATTAGCTATTACAGATGTATCTTGTGTTAGCAATTGAATTTGAATGTTTAAATCTCTTTCTTTAAATTCTAATTTAATATCTTCAATTACTTGTTCCAAATCTTTATTGAAATCCCTTCGTTTTAGTAAATGTTCAGTTTTTGATAAAGCATCAAAAATTCTAATATTGTCAATTAAATGTGCACTTCTTTCAATCTGAATTTTAATCAAATTTAAAATTTTTGTATCAGTTAATCCTTTAGAATTTTTTAATTTATAATCAAATAATTCTACAGCCATCAGAATATTTTGTAAAATATTATTCGTGTCATGGACGAAAAGATCTTTATAAAAATTTTCTCGTTTATACGCTTTTTGATACTTTTTTATAGATTTTTCTAAATTCATCCCAGAAAACCAAGTAAAGAATGCTATTAAGTTGAATACCAATAAACTAATAGGATTAGGAATGAACTCTTGAACAAAACAAATAAAAAGGTTTATGAAGATAACAAAAAAAGAGACAATGAAACTCGCAAACGGTTTTATTAAAAATCCCGCCATAATAATGGGTAATGTGAATAAAAGAAGAGATCTACCTAATACAAGTTCATAAGGATTATCAGCAATAAATATTAGAATTGTGAAAAATATTAGAAAAAGGTAAATAGCCAATTTTTTAGAGGAATAATTATTAATCAGAAAGATAATTAAACACCCAGTTATGGTAATTAGTGCTATATTAATTATCTGATATATATCAACAATTGATATTATCGGAGCCCTAAAAATTAAAAAACTAATATAAAGTGCTAATACTATAATATCTACGGCTGAAATTACTATTAGTAATATATTTAGAACTTTTCGTTTTCTCAAATCTTCAGGGTCATTCTTACGTATTATAAAAAAAAAATTTAATACTCTTTTTATTAATAAAACCATAATAAACATCCCTAAATAGAAAATAGATGAATAAAAAGTAGTATAATTTTTATTTAAATTTAATCAATATAATCGAAGCTCTTTGAGACTTAGTATTTGATGATTGAGGAAATGAAGTTAATGTTTTAGAAAAGGAGAAAATATTTATTGTCGGAATAATAATGCGTTTTAAACGACAATTTTTCTTAGAATAATTAATATTTGATTAAATATAGTCTTTGATTATTCATAAAAAAAATTTTACTTCTTATTTTATCTTTTTAGTCTTTTTTAGATAATATAAGTAAAGTATAAGTCCTAGGACAAATACTCCTATATCCATTAATAAAGCTCCAAACCAAGTACTATAGACCCCAAGTCCTATGTTTATTGTATCATCAAAAAGAAGTGGTACTCCAGTAGCATTTGGGTTTATCACACTCATAGGCCATCCAATGAAATCCAAAATCCAGTGAGAAAAAACAAGAAATCCTATTATCAAAGTAATTCGTAAATAATCACTCTTTAAATTTAGACGTTTTGTGATCAATATTGTTATTAACATAGCAATTATTGACCAAATAACTGACATAAAAAGACCATGGGAGATCCATATTGCAAATATAAAAATAAAAGATAAGAGGTCAATAAACATAGCACTTATTATTAAAGCCCAGAGGGGTATTTGAGGAGCAAATCTTTTGGTTGCTAATCCTATTCCAATGTGAGCTAATGCTGGCATAGTATTTGAATAATTAAATTTAATAATAAAAATTTACTAGTCCAATTTTTAAAAGTAGTAACCTTGATTTTCTTAATAGAAAATTGTATAAAAAAAGGGATTAAAAATGGAAAAATCGAACGTATTAATTGCATACGGTACTCGTTATGGAGCGACAACTGGTACAGCAGAAGAAATTGGCAAAGTTCTTCAAGAAGAAGGATTTGATGTGAAAGTTGTAAACCTTAAAGAAGAGAAGATTAAGGATATCTCAGAATTTGAGATTGTTATAATAGGGAGTGGAATGAAAATTGATATGTGGACAAATAAAGCTAAAGCATTTTTAAACAAGTTTAGTAGTGAACTCAAGAAAAAGAAAGTAGCAATTTTTGTGTCTTCAGGAGGGCGTGCTCTTATGGAATATAAAGGAGAACATGAGGAAATTGATAGAATTACTAAAAAATATCTTGATGATAAAGCTTCTAAATATGATTTGAATCCAATCTCAATGGCTATGTTTGGAGGTATCTGGGATTTTAATCAATTGGGTAAAATGTATAAAAAATTTATTGAACCAGAAAAAGAAAACTTCATCCCTGCAGGGTTTAAAGAAACAGAGCCAGGTGTTTATGATTCAAGAAACTGGGACGAGATTCGTAAATGGGCAAAAGAGTTAGCTAGTAAGGTTTAATACAACTCTTTTCAGAATAAAGAGTTTTAAGAACATTCTAAACCTTTTTTTCTAATATTTTATTTAGATTTTTATAAATAATGTTTAATTCTAAAGTCTCATTAAATCATCCATAGTTTAAAATCATCTTTTTAATTTATTATTCAGATATTTATAGTGTAAAAATCTATGATTTTAGCAGAAAAGAAATATGAAATTCATGATGTTCAAAAGGGTTATGCTAACAGAACCTTATATATTAATCTTATTAGAAATGAGATTAAAATAAAACCAGTTTCTGATGAAATGAAAGAAAAATTTATAGGAGGGAAAGGTTTTGATTTATGGCTCATGTGGAATTCTCTCCCCAAAGATAAAGTTATTAAATGGGACGATCCTGAGAATGAAATATGTATATCTTCAGGACCTTTAGGAGGAAGTATATTTTATCCTGGTTCTGGTAAATCAATAGTTACATCAATATCTCCATTAACAGATATAATTATAGACAGTAATGTAGGTGGTTATTTTGGACCATACCTCAAATTTTCTGGATTTGATGCCATTGAGATTCAAGGAAAAGCTGAAAATGAAGTTATAATTTATATTGACGGAATAGAAGGATTAGTTCAAATAAAAAAGGTAGAGGATTCAGATGGATATTCAGGATATTCACATGAACTCACTCAACAATTAACAGAGAAATTTGCTAATGATGATGCTGAAAAAAGACAGATCTCAGTTGTGAGCAGTGGTCTCGCAGCTAAATATTCAAAATGGGGGATGCTGAATTTTTCTTGGTATACAACAACGCGTAAACATGCTTCAGTTAAGCAAGCGGGGAGAGGAGGAATAGGTACTGTATTTGCAGATAAACGTATAAAGGCTCTGGTTTGTCGTTCTCCTCGAGTAACAATAAAATCCAATAATCCAGATGATTTAGATGCTGCTAAAGAATTAGGTAGAATACATAGTAAGGAAATTGTTGATATTGATCCTTCGCAAAATGAAATGAGAAGAGTTGGGACGGGTTATTTGCCAGATATAATGAATGTAGTTGATCTACTTCCAACTGAAAATTTCCGGTTTGGGTCCCATAAGGAAATTAAGGATAAAAATATACCTTATAATCGCGAAGAAATGCGTAAGGTTTATCATGTTAAAGAGGGAACAGATGGTTGTTGGATTGGTTGCACAATGAGTTGTTCCCATTACACTCTAGGGCATAAAGTAATAACTGGCCCATTTAAAGACCAAGAAGTGATTGTAGAGGGACCAGAATATGAAACCATAGCTGGATGTGGATCTAATTGGGGAGTTTGGGATGTAAAATGGGTACTTGAAGTGAACTTCTACTGTGATACATATGGATTAGACACTATTTCAGTTGGAACTGGAATTGGTTTTGTAATGGAATGTTATGAAGCAGGAATATTAAATAAAGAGATTACAGGAGGACTTGAGCTTAATTTTGGAAATGCTAAAGCAGCCTTAGAACTTCTTCATCAAATGGCGCGAGGAGAAGGTTTTGGTGTTATTGTTGGTAAAGGAATAAAAGAGATGAAGAAATATTTCACCGAAAATTATGGTGGAAATCCTCAATTTCTACACGATATTGGGATGGAACATAAAGGGTTAGAATTCTCAGAATATATAACAAAAGAGTCTCTCGCTCAACAGGGAGGTTATGGATTAGCTCTCAAAGGTCCACAGCATGATGAAGCGTGGCTGATTTTTGAAGATATGGTACGGAATACAATACCCACATTTGAAGATAAAGCTAAAGCATTACGTTGGTTTCCATATTGGCGTACTTGGTTTGGTTTAAATGGTTTATGCAAATTGCCCTGGAACGATGCAATAGGCCCCCAAAATAAAGAACTTCCTGTAAAAGATCCTAAGACGGGAGATCTTTTACAAGCAAGGATTCCTTATCATGTTGAATGGTATGCAAAATATTTCTCAGCAGTTACAGGAAGAAATGTAACCCCGGATGATCTTGTTATAATGTCAGAAAGAGTCTACAATTTCCAAAGAATCTTCAATATAAGGTTAGGACAAGGATTACGTAAAGGAGACTCAAATTTACCTTATAGAGCAATGGGACCAGTAACAGCATTAGAATATGAAAGTCGCCAAGAAAGGTATGATAATCAACTCAAAGAATTAGGTTTTGATATCTCTAATAAAGCTACTGAAGAAAAAATAAGTATTCTTCGAAAACATCGTGAGGAACAGTATTCAAAACTTCAAGATGCCGTATATAAAGAACGTGGATGGAACCAGAAAGGATGTCCAACAATCGAAAAAGTTAAAGAATTAGGGATTGATTATGAAGATGTCATAAAATTCATAAAACCTCATCAATGAATATTCTTATTCTTAATAATTTTATATTAGACTTTATATGGAAGATATAATAAAACATCCTATTTTAGAAGTTCCAGAAAGAAAAAAGATTAGATTTACTTTTGATGGAAATATCTTAACTGGATTCGAAGGGATGGTTATTTCTTCAGCACTTTTTCTTAATAAGATAAAGATTTTTGGTCATCATGTAAAGGATAATAGTCCTCAAGGGATTTTTTGCGCTAATGGTCAATGTGCTCAATGTAATGTCATTGTAAATAATGTTCCTGTAAAAGCGTGTATGACTACTCTTAAAGAGAATATGGTAATAGAAAGTTGTAACGGTTTGCCAGAGTTACCGGCAATTGATAACCCTGTGACTGTTGGAGATTCTGAAATTATCGAAACCAAAATACTTGTGATTGGTGCTGGTCCAGCAGGATTATCTGCTACTAAAATTCTGGGAGAGAATAATATTGAAGTGATATTGATAGATGATAAAGCTGAACTTGGAGGAAAATTGGTCCTTCAAACACATAAATTTTTTGGTTCACAAGCGGACGTTTATGCTGGGAAACGAGGAATAGACATCGCGAAGATTTTAGGGGAATCTGTGAGATCTTTATCGAATGTGCAAATTTGGTTGAATTCTGTCTGTTTAGCAATATTTAGTGATGGTTTAGTCGGTATTTTAAAAGAAAATAAAGAATATACTTTGATAAAACCTAAATATCTATTAATTGCCACTGGAGCACGAGAAAAAATGTTAGTTTTTCCAGGAAATACATTACCTGGGGTATATGGCGCAGGAGCTTTTCAAACTTTAGTTAATCGTGATTTAATAAAAGCTGCAGATAAAATATTTATTGTTGGGGGAGGAAATGTAGGACTTATCGCCGGATATCATGCAATTCAAGCAGAAATAGAAGTAATTGGTTTAATTGAAGCATTACCTCAATGTGGCGGTTATAAAGTCCATGAAGACAAACTTAAAAGACTGGGGGTTCCAATCTATACAAGTCATACCATTATCTCCGCAAATGGAGAAACATCAGTAAAATCTATAACAATTGCTCAAATTGATAAAGATTTTAATATCATCTCTGGAACAGAAAAAACCTTCACTTGTGATACTATTTTAATTGCTGTAGGGTTAAATCCTGTTGATGAATTTTATCATAAAGCAAAAGAATTTGGGTTTAATGTTTGGGTAGCTGGTGATGCTCAGGAAATCGCTGAAGCTTCTGCTGCTATATTTACTGGAAGAATTGAAGCTTTAAAGATTCTAAAAGAAATGGGAATCGAAATCTCAGAAGATTTAAATAAATTAGAAAACTTCGCAGAAGTTATGAAAGCAAAACCACCAAACCCAATTGAAACAAAAATAAAATTTAAAGAGGAAGGAATCCATCCCGTTTTTTATTGTAATCAAGAAATCCCCTGCAATCCATGTACAAGTGTATGTGATCAAGAGCAAATTGAGACAATAGATGATCTGATAACTCAATTACCGTACTTTAAAGGCGAACAAGATTGCATTGGTTGTGGGAAATGCGTAGCTGTGTGTCCTGGATTAGCAGTTGTATTATTAGATTATAGAAAAGATAAAAAAAATCCATTAGTTACTTTTCCATTCGAACTAACTGAAAACAAATTAGAGAAAGGACAAAAAGT
>JBHLNL010000017.1:0-35277 GCA_048941605.1 Promethearchaeota archaeon
TCCCCTTGCTCAGATTTTATAAAATCTATAAAATCAGAAATCCGATCGTCATTCTTATTCGCACCCACTCTCCAACAAAGATTTAGAATGTGAGCAATATCAAACTTAGCCATAAAAGTTATCAATCCAAAAGATTTTTCTAATCCAAGAAAACGAGCAATCATAAATCCTAGAATATTTCTCAATTTTAAATCTGTTCCAAGTATTAAATCAAGAGCTCGTTTGGCTTCATCACTTTTGCTTCGTATAGGGTGATAAGCAAAGCAGCTGAGAACTGCTGTCGTATTTGATCTACAACCCCATCTTGAATGGGCAAGGCGACGATAACCAGCAATCCCTCCATAATTACCTGCAGATAAACCAACAGGCCATGCACCATCTTCTAAGCGCTGTTCTATTAACCATTCAAATGCATTCTCAGTCCTTTCATCAGTAGAATACCCACACATAACTAATCCTAAGAGAGGTATTGCTGTTTGAACAGGCATCATCTGATATCCAATTTCTTCGTCAATAAGCTGTTTTTTACCCGGAATTGGCCAAGAACCATCATTCTGTTGTTTTGAAAAAAGAAACTCTGCACCTCTCTGCACAATTGGATGGGAAGAATCAAATCCAAAATAACCTAGTCTCTGTAATGCCATAGAAGTTATTTGAAGGTTGTCACTAGTTGAAATTCTGTCTATACCAAAAGAATCCCAAGATCCATTTGGTTTTTGAAGTTTGAATAAATCTTTGACAAGTGGATCTAATTCTCTCATTTCTAATAATTCTTGAACTTCTTCTTCATCATCCTCAGACAGGTGTAGCAATTCAGTTAATACCAAATATCTTAGGCAAGGTGATGAATCTGTTAATAATAGTGGAATCCACGTCATGTTCCTCCCTCCAATATTTCTTTTA
This sequence comes from Promethearchaeota archaeon, assembly GCA_048941605.1. GTDB lineage: Archaea > Asgardarchaeota > Lokiarchaeia > Sigyniarchaeales > SOKP01 > Loki-b32. The sequence goes on from JBHLNL010000017.1 coordinate 904, forward strand.
AATATGGTGCAGTTGGTGTGTTACGTCTCATTACAGCTTCAGGAGGACCTTTAGCAATTATATGACCTCCTTCTGGTCCAGCTCCTGGTCCTAGTTCTATAATCCAATCACATGATGCTAAGACATGGGGATGATGTTCAATAACAACAACAGTATGACCTTTTTTTACTAAAATATTTAACACATCAATTAATTTTGACACATCTTCTAAGTGTTGTCCTATAGTGGGTTCGTCTAAAATATAGAGTGTTTTTTTATTAGACTTCATAGACAATTCCTTTACAATCTTAAGTCTTTGAGCTTCACCTCCAGAAAGTGTGCGAGCGGGTTGATTTAATTGTAAATATCCTAATCCCACTTTCTTAGCATAATTTAGTTTTTTAGCAATTGATTCAAAATCTTTAAACAATTCATAAGCCTTATCAATGGTTAAAATATTTATTTCTGGCAACGCAACTCCTTCAAAATGCACTTGCCAAGCTTCAGCTTGATAACCTGATCCTTGACAAGTTTCGCATATTTCAATAATATCTGGTAAAAATTTCATATCTAATTTTATAAATCCACGCCCTTTGCACGCAGAACATCTATTTTTTAATTTTTTTTCATTTAAGTTTAAAATCTTTGCGTCGTCAGTCTCAGCAAAAATTTTGGCTATAGAAGTTTCTAATCCTAAAAATTTAAGTGGACTTCCAATTTTAGATTTAGATTGATCTATTAGTATTGTTTGTGGTAAAGAACCTTCAATCTTTTCATATTCCCCTGGATCAATAGGTTCTCGAGATACTGAGGTTGTGTGCTTTATAGGTACTAAAGCTCTTCCTAATGTGTCGATTAATAATGTACTTTTTCCTGAGCCTGAAACCCCACATAATCCTATCAATAAATTATGGGGAATTTCAACTAATTCACCTTTTAGGTTATTTTCCTTTGCTCCATAAATCTTTAACCATGTTTTAGGTATTCGATGTTTTCCAGATACTCTAAATTTCTTCTTTCCACTTAACCAATCTCCTGTAATAGTATTAGAATTTATTATTTCTTCTCTAGTTCCTTTTGCTACGATCTCACCACCATTGATTCCTGCTCCTGGCCCCATATCGATAATATAATCAGCAAATTCCATAAATAGTGGATCATGTTCTATTATTATAATAGTATTACCTTTATCACGTAATTCCATAAGAACTTCTATTAATTTTTTCAACTCAGAAGGATGTAAACCCCTTGAGGGTTCATCAAGCAAAATGGTTAAAGATGTTAAATCACTCCCTAATAGTCCAGCTAATCGTACTCTCTGAGCTTCTCCCGCAGAAAGGCTTTCAGCAACTCGATTTAAAGTAATATATCCTAATCCCGTTTTGATTAAAAATTCCAAACGAGTTAAAATAATTTTCAGACTATTTTTTACAAACTCAGGTATAATATCTTCAATTTTTCCCTTTTTAAGAACTTCATAGAGCCTATTTAACGGAATCTCACACAACTGAGGAATATTATATCCATAAAGAGAGATGGCTAAATATTGGGGGCGTAGTTTCATTCCATGACATTCATCACATATATCCTTATCTGTGTATGTGCCTCCTACATCCCAATCTCTTAACCAATGACCATAGAAGCCTTGGAATTTAACTACTCTACTATAAATTTGTCCTTTTTTGTTTTCAAATTCTACATCAAGAGGTTCATTATCTCCAAATAAGAAAGCCTTTTTTGATCCTTCTGACATTTCAATCCAAGGTGTTGAAAAGGGATCAAATCCATAACGAGATGCCAGAGCCTGAATAATGTAATAACCACCATTATAAGGTTTACATAGATATCCTTTTGGAAAAAATCCTGGGGAGTACATAGCACCATTACATAAGGGTTTTTCAGGATGGATTATTAATTTATTTGGATTTGGGACTTGAAATGATCCTACTCCATGACACTTAAGACAAGCTGCAGAGTAGTTAGTAGATATGAAATGTCTTGGTTTAGCAAAAGATATTGAAATGTTACAATTATTACAGTACCATTTTTTCTCCCTTTCCATCAACTGATTACACTTAGGACAAGATCTTTCTCCCATATATGAAAATAAATTTGCTAAATGCAGTATAATGTCTGTAGCTTTTCCTATAGTATTTCGAAGATTGAAAAACCACCCTTGTATAATTTTTTCAGGTATTATTAATGCTGTAATGCCTAAACCTTTAATATTACCCACTAAAGCTTCAGCACTTTCTTTCGTACTTTGTCTTTCATACATTGACAAAGTTTCAAAGTATCTTCGTCTTGCTTCTGTCTCAAGAGTATCTATAATCAGACTAGATTTTCCTGATCCTGAAACTCCAGTGATAACAGTAAATTTCTTTTTTGGTATTTTAACATTTACATTCTTTAAATTATGAATATGAGCGTTTTGAATGATGATTTTTTCTGAACTTCCTCTTTTCTTTTTCTCTTTTTCAATTAAAGGTATAACCCTGTCTTCTGCCTTTAAAGCTTGAGCAGTAAGAGATTCTTTTGCATCCATAAATTCATCTAAAGGTCCCTGATAGATTATTTCTCCCCCGGTAGGTCCAGAACTTGGACCAAGGTCTATAATCCAATCAGCAGCTTTAATTATATCCAAATTATGTTCTACTATAACAATTGTTGCTCCGTTTTGGATCAATCTATCTAAAATTTTTAGTAGTCCTGCTAGATCCTGAGGATGTAATCCTGTTGAAGGTTCATCTAGAATAATTAGATGGTCTTTTAAAGTCTTCCTTCCAAGATATTTTGATAATTTAATTCGTTGAGCTTCACCCCCCGATAATGTTGGGGAGGATTGACCTAAAGAAAGATATCCCAAACCAATATCATTAAGAGCTTTTAACATTTGTCTTGCAAAAATTAGATCTCCAGCAGATAATCGTTTTTCTTTATCAAAAATTTCTGTAACTTCTGAAATGGGGATATCATAAAATTCTGCAATAGAATATTCTTTATCTTCGAACTTAACCCTTTTTGCAAGAATTTCTTCAGAATATCTTTGACCATTACAATCTGGACAACTAACCCAATTAGAAGGTAAATATCTCATTTTAATCTCAAGGGCACCCATCCCATTACACGTTGGACATTGACCTTCTGAGGTATTAAATGAAAAATAAGTAGCTTTAATTCTAATAACTTTAGCAAACAATTTTCTAATAAGTTCAGCTATCTTTGTATAAGTAGCTGGATTTGATCTAGGATTTTTTCCAATAGGTCCTTGATCAACCATGATAGGTTTCACTTTTGGACCTTTTATTCCGTCACATCCAATAGGTTCCTTTCCTTTTAACGTAGAAAATAAGACATTTTCTACTAAAGTACTTTTTCCCGAACCAGATACACCTGTGATTACTGTTAGACGATTTAATGGGATCTTACAATTGATATTTTTCAAATTATGCATATTAGCTTTCTCGATTGTGAAAAACAATAGAGGTTTAGGTCTATGTTTGGGTATTTCTACCTTTTCTCTTAAACTGAAAAACTTACCTGTAGGTGTATCTGCTTTCCATAACTCTGCGGGACTTCCTGAAAAAATTATCTCGCCCCCATCCTTTCCAGCTCCCGGGCCAATATCAATCACATTATCTGCAGATACTGCAGCTTGTTTATCATGTTCAATATAAATTACTGGGCCTGCAAGGTTCTGGAGTACAGGTAGTAATCGCGCAACATCAGCGGGATGCTGACCAATTGTTGGCTCATCAAGTATATGAGTTATATCCTCTAATTCGCTCAATAATGCTATAGCTAATCGAACTCTTTGAGATTCTCCTCTTGATAAAGTTGGAGAAACTCGATCTAATGTTAGATAATCTAAACCAACCGATTTTAACGCAAATAGACGTTTCTTAATTTCTTGTAATAATCTAATTGTAATCGGTAATTCCTCTTTAGAGAAATAATTAACTAGTTCACCAACTGATTTTGTTAATATCTCAGAAAAAAGTAAACCTTCCCAGGTAACATTAGATGCTAGAGGATGATATCCTGTATCTCTACAATCTTTACACCCTTTTCCCTTACAATGGGGACAAATCTTCTTAAAATGTGCCGGTTCTATCTCCCCAAACCATGTACCACATTCAATACATGCGGGGACTCGGGAAATAAGAGAATTTAGTGATTTTCCTTTAATAATTATTGAACTTGCCCCTAAAGAGGAGGTAGTTTGGACAATATCACGAATCTCATTAATATTAGTGCTTGCAGTCACTTGACCAATTTGAATTTGAATGTCATGAGATTCCTTGGGATCTAGTTTTGTGTTTACAGTTTTTCCATCTACTAATATTGCTTCTAAGCCAAATTCCTTCTTTAAAAGTTCGAGTAAAGTTTTATGACTTCCTTTCACTTTCCTTACTAAAAGAGCGGAAATTATTAATGACTCTTTATTTCTCAGTCCATCAATTTTTGCTATTATCTCATCTTCTCTTAAGATTGATAGCTTACTTCCACATACATGGCACTTTCTATCTCCAAATCTAGCATACAATATTTTTAATAGCGGAATAAGACCTATTGCCGATGCTAATATAGAATTAGGATTTCGGTTAAGTACATTCTGACTAAGTGCGATTGTAGGTCCTAACCCTGATATTGAATGTACTTTCGCAGGATTTAATCTTAGTTCATCTTTATTAACAGAGAATGCTTCCAAAAACCTACGACGAGCTTCTTTGTACAATATGTCGAAAATTAGTGAAGTTTTTCCTGACCCAGAAACACCTGTTACAACTGTAAGACCATTATTGATATCTACATCAATATCTTTTAAATTATGTTCTTGTGCTCCTCTAATTTTAATTTTCATATTAATTAAGACATTAATTTAATTAAAATATCGACCAGTTTTAGAATTTTTATTTAACTTAATTTCTTCTGGAGTGCCTTTAGCAACTATTTCTCCTCCTTTGGGGCCTCCTTCAGGTCCTAATTCGATAAGATAATCACAATATGAAAGAATCTCAGGATCATGTTCAATAATTAAAACAGAATTACCTTCCCCTACAAGTCTTTCTAGTAAATCTATTAATTTAGCAGCATCAAAAAACGACAATCCAACTGTTGGTTCATCTAAAATATAAAGAGATTTACCTTTTCTTACTTTTCCTAATTCTTTAGCTAATTTTACTCGCTGTGCTTCTCCTCCACTAAGGGTAGGGGCAGGTTGTCCAAGCTCAATATATCCCATTCCAATCTCATCTAATATCTTTAGTACTTTTGAGATGCTCTCTTGTGATCTGAATAATTCTGCGGCTTCATTCACTGTCATTTCTAAGATATCTGATATTGATTTTCCTTTATATTTGATTTCCAAAATCTCTGGTTTATATCTCAATCCTTTACATTCTTTACACGGGATTTCAAAACTTGTAAGGAAAGATACTTGAAGGTCTTGAACTCCTTGACCCTTACAAGCAGGACAACGTCCACGGTCAGAATTATATGAAAAGTGCCCTGCGGTATATTTTCGCTTCTTAGCCTCAGCTGTTTTTGCAAATAAGTTTCTAATTTTATCCCATATTCCAATAAATGAACATGGAGTTGATGTTCGTACCCGTGATATCGGTTTTTGATTGACAACGACAACTCCATCAATATTTTCCCATCCTTCTACTTGTCCAGAATATTCTAATAAATTATTACCATTTTCTACCTCTTCTTCACCATTCTTTTCCTGTTTTTGTGTTTGGTTCTTTCCATTTCTTTTAAAATAAGGTTTTAGCAAAGGAACTAATGTATCTAAGATAAGAGAGCTTTTTCCAGAACCAGAAACTCCTGCAATACCCACCATTAATCCTAATGGAAATTTCACCGTTAAATCTTTCAAATTATTTGTTTTAACATTTTTGAGCATTAGAAATTCAGTCGAATCATTTAATAACCTATTCATCCCATCTCTTTTTTCTGGTAATGATATTCTTCCTGCTAGAAACTGTCCGGTATAAGATTCTTTAATTTTGGTTATACTCTCCAATCTACCTTGATAGATAATTTTACCCCCATCAATACCAGCACCAGGACCTATATCAATTATTTCATCTGCAATCTCTATGAATCGCTTATCATGTTCGACAACAATAACAGTATTACCTAATTCTTTTAATTGTATTAGAAGTTGTACTAGTGAATCTTTTTCTTGCTCATGTAGACTCATACTAGGTTCATCTAAAATGTAAACTAATGAGTCTAATCCTGCATCTAGATGAGTCATCAGTGAAATTCGTTGTAATTCTCCCCCACTTAATGTAGGTAAGGAACGATGTAAATGCAAATAAGACAAACCTACATTTATCATTCTATTCAATCCTTGCTTAATATTTTCTAGAATTGATCTTCCTTGAGGACTTTTTATTTCTTCATCAGTTAGTTTCCCGAAATATAATTTTAACTCATCAATTGTCATCATAGCTAATTCTCCTATATGTTTATCAACAATTTTTACGTCTCGTGCTTCTTCATTTATACGGTATCCATTACATTCTTCACATCTTTTATTAGACATATATTCCTTTGTGATTTTATTCTTTCTATATGCACTTTTACCTTCTGTCATGGCACGTTCCATATGGGGGATAATTCCTTCAAAAATTCTCTCTAATTCTCCTTGAAAAGTTTTAGATTCCCACGAAAACTTAAACTTCTTTCCCTTGCTACCATACAAGTATAGATCTTTAATTTCCTGAGGTAAATCTTTATATGGAGTTTCAATATTAAAATTGAAAAAATTCGGTAGTTGTTCAACAAATCTAATTTGATCTGCAAAGCAACCAGAACCCGCTTTGGTAATCTGGATTAAATTCCTATTATAATCTTGAACAATCATTTCTTCTGTAAAGTGCATTTCATACCCACGACCTTTACATGCTAAACACATCCCTGAAGGCTCATTGAAGGAGAAGTGCTTAATTTGTTTACGCTCGACAACCATTCCGCACATTTCGCATTCTAGGGTTGATTTATTTACTGGTTCTTTACATATTGGACATACAAGGATGCCCTCAGTTGCATAAAGCATACGAAATAATCCATATATTCCTGTTTTTGTACCTACTGTTGACCTTGGATTAAACACCCTAGTTGTCCTTTGCTCAACTGCAACAGTTGGACTTAATCCTTCAATCATATCAAAAGGTTTTTCATCTTCAAACTTTGGTGGAAATCCAATTGATTGAAGATATCGGTTCATTCCTTCATCAAATACGATATCAAACGCTAAACTAGACTTTCCTGATCCAGATACTCCTGTAATAAGGACCATTTTTCCCTTAGGAATGTCTACATCTATATCCTTTAAATTGTGTATTCTTGCGCCTCTTACTTTAATAATATCCATTTTTTAACTCCTTTTTTCAATTTATTTTTTTCATAACATAAGTTGTACAATCAAAACCACTAGGGTTTTTCTTTACCATTTCTATTTCTCTTATGTGTTGTTTAATTTCTTCAATCTTATCAACTTTATCATATTTTTCACGCAAAATTTTAATTTTCTCTTCTAAGGGAGCATAGTATTCCTTCCACCAACACTCCTCTGCCCAAGGTATTTGTTTCACTATTTTAAACCCGAATTTTGGATACCGCTCTCTCTTCTTGTCTACCCAATTATTAGCTTCCCCTGTAATCATATACCCATTTACTTTTAGAATTCTACTACATTCAGTCATAACTTTATTGAAATCAAGCATATGTAACACTCCTTCCTCCCAAAGAATATCAAATGTCTCATCCATAAATTTTGTTTCATATATTGAGCGATTAAATATTTTAACTCTGTTATTAAGACCTTTTTGCTTAATTTTTTGATTTAATTTATTCAAAGCCTCCTGATCGATGTCAATCCCAAATATTTCTCCATTACTTAACTTAGCCAACTCTAAGGTGGGTATACCTGTACCACACCCTATGTCAAGGATACGAGGATTATCGATCTTTGGAATACTATTAAAGGCTTTTCTAGTATATTTGAGAAACACTGATCGAAGGCCCTCAGTGTTTAGTTCTTTTAATATATCCTCAACCATTGTATTTCACTCCTAAACTTTGTTCGGATTTATTTTCAATCCACATTCATAGCATTCTGTATCATGTATACAAATCTCATCACCACATTCGGGACAAGTATATAGCTTTCTTTTCTCTTTGAGCCAAGATTCAATTCTAATTTCTTTAAGCCTCTTCAAATTATTAACTGGACTAACATTGTACCTACTCACATAAGTATTATCTATTTTCTTCAAATTAGCACATGGGAATTTTTCACACTCATAACAATATTCAAATTCCCCATTCCTAATTTGGGGACAATCTTTTTTAATGAAAGAACAATTTTTATTACGGATTCTACAACCTAAACATCCATATTTAAGACCTTTTTTTTTCAAAAGATTTTTCTTCCTTATTAAATATGACCTACAAGCACCACAATAAATTCCACAAGGTGCAGCCAAATTATTATCTACCATTTGATTCTCAACTAGTTTTTAATTTTTGATAATTTTTTGAACAATTCCTCTTCCCTAGAAAGAATATAAAGCACAATATCATGTAATTCTTCAAAATCCACATGATTAATACAATCATCTTTATATTCATCACCCGCATTCTTTAATGTTTCTGCAATTAGAGTCCAATTTTGAGCAGAATCACTAATTAAAGAGATCGATTCTTCGAGAATGCTGAACTCTTCTGAATTCCATGCTCTAGGACCTTCTTTTAATTCAGGATGCACTAATAATTCCGCTAAGAACTCTTTATAGAGCTTTCGGAATGAACCACCTCCCGTACCCCATGTTTCTATATATCCATGAGTAAGTTCAAACATCAATCGAGCTAGAGAAATCACTTTTCCATTAGAGTTTTTAATTGATTTATTTAGCTTTTTTCTCCATGTAAGCAAAGAATTCGCAAATAGTTTTAATCCCTGAATCCCATTAGTATTCATCGAGGGGCGTAACATGTTATTAACAACTTTTTGAATTGCTAACTTTACACCTGCTGCTAGGGGTGGATGTTTACCATCAGCACGACGCGTCATAGAAAATTGAGTGTTCCCTGGATGCATAAACTTCGGTCCATAAGTTGAACTCCTTGCAGTCTTAAGGATATCAATTAGGACCTCCTGAAAACCTTCAAATTCCGTGTCACCAATATATGCAATTCCCTTTTCCTCGTTATAACCACCTAATACTACTGTATGCCCTCCAAAATGCGCCTCCTCCATCTGCTCATCAAATCCTTCATATGGCATATAAGCAATATCCACTCTTAAGAGAAGTGGAATATCATGATCTAACATTGTCTTTGATTCTTCCCATGCTTTATCAGCATTAGTGAAGGATTGTTTCCTAAGAGTTATACCTAAAAGTCGGCATGCTAAACTATTAGGTTCAATTGTTCCTTGCTTTCCTCCTAAGAAGAATGGGATATCAGATTCTGGTATAAATGAAGTCTGACCTGTAGTATCAAAAAATCCAAATCCCATCGTTGCGTCCAATCCGAAAGCCATTGGTTCTGACATTGGAAATCCATAATACTCGAATAAGTCCCTCATTGAAGAAGACTCGCAATGATGTCCTATCCGATGTAAAAAATTTTTAACCATGTGTTTCATTTCATAATATCATCATTTATTTTAGTTATAATCATCAGGATTAATGTTTCCCTCAATTTTTTTAATTTCCTCTAAAACCATCTCAAAAAATTCTTCATCAGTTTCGAGAATTTTAATTGGGTGTATAAAGAGGCCAGTTACATTAATTGGCATCCTTGAAAAATTTGATAACATTTCATCTAGCATATTTTCTAGTTCTTTTCGATGTGTTTTTATAATTTCTAGAGCATGATTAAACGCTTCAATTTGCTCTTCAAGACTTAAAATTGGAAACATTGAAAACGCTACATAGAAGTTTTCATCCATTTTCCCTATATAATTATATAAAACATCATAAACCTTTTTCTTTAAAATTTCATATCCATATTCTGTGATTTTATAATTTTTTCGTGTTCTATTATCAATCTCTTCTTCAAAACTTTCTACTAATTCATCATTTTCTAATCTATCTAAGGTTCTATATATAGTGGAGAAGGAAAAATCCACACCTATATTTGTCCAGTCTCTCATTCCTCGTTCTTCAATTCTTTTATTAATATCATAAGCATGGCATCCTCCTTCATGCATTTTTTCATTAATTAATCCCAAAATGACAAATGCTCGATGTTTTAAAGCATAATTCTCAGACATTATAAATCATTATTATTTGCATTTTCATATATTTGACAATATCTCTATATATGCAAATTAAGAAAACTGCATATATAAACGTTTGCAAAAAATGAAAAATGACAATATAAAAATAAATTTATCTTTTTTTGTGCTTTTTATCAAAATATGCTAAATAATAACTAATATAAGTGAGAACTTTATGGATATGAAAGAAATTTTAAGACTGTGTAAATTAACTGAGGACGAAATGAAAGAATATTTACAATTAACTAAAAATATTGACCATAAGGAAGATCATAAAAGAGCATACAGAACTATGATGAATCAAACTAGAAGAGAATTATTAAAATTCATTGGCATCAATGTAAAAACTATTGAAGAACTAAAAAATAATTTTAAAGAAGAAATAGATACCTTAAATTATCACTTATCAATGTTAGAACAACTATTTTATGTGGTAAATACAAAATCCGGCTGGAAAGCTACTCCAAGGGGTATAGGATTTTTATATAATGCAATAATGGAAGACTAAAATTTTTAAACTTAATTCTTTGTGTAAAAATTATTGATATCTCAGTATTACCTTATTTTTAAATAAATAGTTTAGTATATATCACAATACTATTTTTTCATATTTATTATGATAAACCCAGTTAGAACTCTAAATGAAACTACCCTTCATAAAGACTTAAAATGGTTATATAGTGAGTCTAATGACCAACTTGAAAGGAAAATAGGGAATTTCATTGTAGATATTGTTAGACATGATTATTTGATTGAGATCCAAACACAGAATTTCTCGGCGATTAGAAAAAAGCTTAAAATTCTTTTACAAAATAATAAAGTTAAGTTAGTTCATCCAATTATTCAGGATAAATGGATAGTTAAATTAGATACTCAATTGAATAGAATTATCGGAAGAAGACTATCTCCAGTCCATTGTTCCTATATAGACATATTCAAGGAATTAATTAGTATTCCGAATACGATCTCTAATCCTAATTTTATGATCGAAATAATTTTGGTCCAAGTTGAAGAAATTCGTGAAAAAAGTAATATGGGAAGTTGGAGGAGAAAAGGTTGGAGCATTTATGATAAGAAATTATTAAGAGTAATAGAAAGTAAAAAATTCAATAATCCAATTGATTTCTTGTGTTTTGTTCCAAAAAAGATCAAGAAGCCATTTACAAACCTAGAATTAGCAAAATTTTTAAATAAGTCATTAAGTTTTGCTCGAAAAGTAAGTTATTGCCTAAGAAAAATGGAAATGCTTAAAACTGGGGGTAAAATTGGAAATACTCTTTTATTTGATTTTAATAAGTTATGATTTTATCCACTCTGAACTAAAGATTATATAAAATGAAAAAAAAAGATTTTAAAATAAATTCTAACCTCGAAATCTTCTTTCTAAAGTTTTCCCATGTAAGAAAAAAGCTAAGAATAGAAAACCGAAGCCAAAAGCTATTAAGATTCCAATATCAAAAAGTACGCCTAATGGTCCAAATGCACTAGTATTACCTAGACTAACATTCACAATATCAATGTAATAGGTTAATGGAGAAATGAATGCGATTGGTGATAAAATAATGGGCATAAATAGAGGACTCATGAATATCAATGGAAATTTAATAAGAATTGTGAAAACCATCGTATTTCCTGGAGTATCTGTCGAAGGAACTGAAAGTATAAGACTAAAACAGGCGAAAGCTAAACCTGCTATAACCATTCCCAGTATTATAAAAATAATATTAATTGTAAGTTCTGTTGAAAGGAAAATTATCCCTATTATTAGAGGAATTGAAGAAAAAATAATTCCATATATAAATGTACTCCATATACTACCAACTAAAATTGTTTTTATAGATATTGGGCATGTGACTAATCTTTCGAATGTTCTCCTCATAGTTTCCCAAGGAAAAACAATGGGTCCTATTGAAGTTGAAGTTAAAAATGTGATCATTGCCATTAAACCAGAAATTAAATAAATTGGTTGTACAGTCCTACCTAATGTTAAAGCTATAAAAAGAATTATTGGAAATAGTATCCCTTGAATTAAAACTGGTGGTTTATTATAATATATTTTTAAGTCTTTCTTAGTAATTACAAAGGATCTTTTTAACTGGATAAAAAAAGCTTTCAATTTGGTTTGGTCAAAAATATCATCACTCAATTTTAACACCTCGTTCAATAATTTTTAAAAAGGCTTCCTCCAACTTTGGCTGATGTGTACTTAAATGCTTTATCTTAATATTTTTTGATTTGATAAAATCAATAATTTCACAGATGGAATCGTGTATATCTTCTACAATAATATGTAAACCTTCTTGAGTTTTTTGAACCTCTCTTATAGTATTGAGATTTTTTATTTCTTCCGTATTTACTCCATTAGTAAAATACAAATCTATTGCTTGATAATCCTGTGTTATCTTTCTAATATTCTTAGGAGTGTCTAAACTAATTATCTCTCCATGATTGATTATCGCAATCCTGTCACATAATTCATTGGCAACTTCCATATCATGAGTCGTTAAGAAAATTGTCATTCCTTGTTCATTGTATTCTCTTATTAGTCGTTTTATAATTTTAGCAGATTGAACATCAAGGCCTGAAGTAGGTTCATCAAGAAAGAGTATTTTTGGATTAGTCATTAAAGCCATACATAACAATAATCGCTGCTTCATTCCTTTTGAATATTTTTTCGTTTTAAGATCTCGTTTATCGTACAAATCAAATTTTTTTAGTAAACTTTCTGCTTTATCAAAACGTTCTTTTTTAGAAATTCCATAAACTTCTCCTATAAACATCAAGTTTTCCCAACCTGAAAAGGATATGTAAACATTCGCCATTTCAGGAACATTTCCAGTAACTTGTTTAACAGCGATCTGATTTTTCCACGCGTCTAAACCAAGGATTTCTATTTCGCCTTTAGTAGGCTTTAAGACTCCTGTCATCATCCGAATAGTAGTTGTTTTTCCAGCACCATTCGGTCCCAAAAATCCGAAAATCTCTCCCCTCTTTACTTCAAAGTTAATATCATCAACTGCGCGAATAACACCTGATGGTTCTTGCGAATTATTCGGATCCCATTTTCCATGTTTCGCTTTTTTAGGGGGCTCAAAATGTTTAACTAAATTTTTAACTATAATAGCGCTCAATATAACACCTCTTTAAAAAAATGTTCTTATTCCTCTTCTTCTAATTGAATATGCTTTAAAAGCTCGTTAATTGGTTGATCTCCATGGCATTTTATTATTTGATTTAAAGTACATCCTTGAGGATGTTTTTCTTTTATTTCTAGTTTGTCACAAGCGCACTCTTCTGTTTCTTTAATTTTCATAATTTAATTCCCTCAAATCTTTGATTTTAAATCATTTTTTATTTTTTCTATAGAATTTTTAATTAGTTAAATGATAGATTAAACTAATCAAACCATATATTTAAATATTTCTAGAATCTTTATATTATAAGAATTTAATGGTTTAAGGATATGACAAAAGAAATTGATCTTGAAAATATTGGTACATATATAAAAGCTCTCCATTGTCAAATTCGATGGGTTTTAATAGATATTTTACAAGATGGCCCAAAATCTTCAGATGAAATCTTTAATCATCTCAAAAGTGTAAGTGAAAGTATTAATGACGATGTTCAGTGTCATGGAATGTGTGGTAAAGGAGATTTTAAAGATTTAAAAAAACCGTCTTTATATTATCATCTTAGAGAATTGGAAAATGTAGGTATTATTTCAGCAGAATTTAAACCTAGCGAAAGTAAAAGAGCTCCTGAAAAAGTATGGAAGTTAAATATGGAAAAACTAACGATAAATTTGAAAAAGAATTAATTTCTCTTATTTCTGCTTTTTTAAGGAATATTATGCATTAACTCTTCAATTTAAAACAAAATGTTATTAACGATTTTATATTAAGTTTTTTAGCAATATTGAGTATTCATTTTTTTATTATTTCCAGAATGATTATATGAATGATAATGTAGAAGAGATTTTGACAATTGTAGCTGAAAAAGCACAGTTAGCAGAAGGTATCGAAGGCATACGCTCAATTCTACTAACGATGTATCGCTTTCCTTCTCTTAAAAATAAAAAAGTATCCCAAAAAACAGGAATAGCAATCCCTTCGCTTGCTGCTGCCAGAGGGGAATTAGTTAAAGCAGGGATTATTGAAAAAAGGAATTTTCTTGGGCAGAAAGGAAGAAATTGGGTAAAAAAAAACCTTAAATTAGCTTTTGATTATGATCCTCTTCCTAATGACTTTAATACCATAATACAAGAAATTCCTGAGGAATTCAATTATTTAAACAATATAGAAGATCTACTTAAAAATCGACCAGTTCCAGAATTTGCCCTTGATCAATCTCATGCTGATTTGTCTACAATTATAAAGAAAGTACTATATTTAGTAAAAAAAGGAGATATTGAGGGAAGAAAAATTATCTTTTTAGGCGATGATGATGTCATTTCATTAGCTTTAGGAATGACTACATTAGCTGATGAAATTTCTGTAGTAGATATAGATAATAGAGTTTTAGAATATATCTCTCAATCATCAGAGAATCTCAAATTTGAGAACTTCAATGTAATAAATCATGATTTAAGAGAATCTTGTCCAAAAACAATTATTAACAAATTCGATGTAGTTGTAATGGATCCTCCTTATACTATTGAAGGTTTAAGATTATTTTTAAAAAGAGCTAGTCAAGTTATAAAATCGAGTATCAATTTTAATGATAAAATCTATCCAATTATCGGTAAGAAATGTCTGCTTAGTTTTGGAAACAAACCTCCAGAAGAAATGCAAAAATTACAGTTATCAATATTAGAACATGGATTTATTATTAATGAAATGCTTCCTGATTTCAATCATTATAAAGGTGCTAGTATAATTGGAAAATTCAGTCATCTCTATTATTTACAATCAATCATAAGTCCACAGAGTAAATATAATCTTAACTTCTCTACTAATCCGATTTACACATCTGAAATAAGATCAGCTATTCAATATTCATTCCGCCCTTTAGGCTATCATTTTGTGGGAGAAATGCACTTTAATAAGCAAGAAATACTTTTAGATAATGAAAATATTCAAAAAATATTCCTAGATTCTCTTTTAAATGCAGATTTAACTATCCTTGATGTTTATCATCATCATTACCATCCTTATGGATATAGTGCTATTGCTATATTAAAAACTAGTCATGCTGCAATTCATACATGGCCAGAACATGGATACATTAGTATTGATATATTCATTTGTGATGAATATTCTAAAGGTTTAGAAGTAATAAAACTCCTAAAAAGTCATTTAAATCCCGCAAAATCAGAATTCTTTTTTGCAGAACGTGGTAAAGAATCCCCAATGAGATATGAACCAATAACCATTGAATAATTTAACTTAATTCAAAGATAAAAAGTAAACAAATATGATAAAAAATATTATTGGAGTTTACTTCGATTTTTTTGGTACATTAATTGATTCGGATTATGCAATCACTAATATGTGGTCTAGAATTGCCAAAAGGTTAGGAGTGGAAATTGAATATGATGATCCAAGAATAACGGCAGGATTGCTAAAACAATATGAGGAAGCAAATAAGTTAGGGAAAAATTATATGAATTTTTCTAGGGAAGATTGGGAGAAACTTAATGCTGTTCTTATTGAATCTATGGGAGTAAAAAATGAAGATTCAAGCGATATAATAAGTGAAGAATTTAGTGAGAATTTCTTCAAGTTTTTTCGTTTGTATCCGGGATGTAGAGAAACTTTAAACGAAATAAAAGCAAAAAACATCAAGATTGGGCTGCATACACATGCCTCCCGTGAGAAAGCTCAATTAAGGATGAAAGAACTCAAAATTTTTGAATTTTTTGATATATTTATTCACACTCAAGATTATGGTTATAATAAAACACATATAGAAAGTTACCAAATTGCTTTAGACGCGATGGAGACCAAAAACGCTGATAAAATAATTCATGTAGGAGATAACTTAGAATTGGATGTGGAAATGGCTCAGAAAATAGGAATGATCCCTATTCTCTTTGATCCTTACAATAAATACTCGAAAAAAGACATTATAGTTATTAGCGCCCTACCCGAAATATTGAAATTTATTTAGTAATCTAAACCTTATTCTAATTTTGATTTTAATGTAAAAACTCCAAGATAGATACCAAATGCCCAACCTCCAAATAATACCATCCATTCTAAAAAGGTTACAATAGGTTCATACACATTAGAAGCATAACTTATCATGAAAAAAATATTTATTAATACCAAAATAAATGCAGGTATTGAATGATATTTAGCAATTTTATCCGCGAGTAATGTTATAACACCATAAATAAGATTATATAACATCAAAAACGCAAAAGTTACGAAAGCAGCAAAATTATGTGGTAATAACATTGTATCTTCAGGAAATATAGCCACAAAAAAAGTTGCTATAGTAGAAATGATATTTGCTGAAAACCAAAACCAAATGATCCATTTTTGTTTGATATCCTTGTTTTGAAAAATCAATACTAAAAACAAGCTTCCAAATGGGGAAAGAATGCTATTAATTATTAAACCTATGTTAAAAGCAATGGATGCGTTATTTGGGGCGCTAGTTGCACCCAAATCACTAACATAGTTTGTTAATATACTGTATGTAGCTCCTCCTGCTGTATATAATGCGATGGAGATAATAATTGAAATTACACTTACCAATACTCCTATAAAAAAGAAATAACTTCCTTTAACTCTGATATAAAAAATTTCAACTTTTTCCATTAGGAATTACCCAATTTATATAATATTATATAGAAGGTTCATAATATATGATTTTTCATCTTATTAAGTTTGAATTAAATTTATATAATAGGGTAGTATTATCATCTTTAACATCTAATTTATCTAATAAATTTAAAAGTTGAATTAAAAATGAGTGAAAGCAAAAAAAAGGATTCAAATGAATTATTAAATATTTTGATGATAATCATCGGTGCTCTTTTCGTCTTAATGGGTATAATTAATATCTTAGCTTGGGCGGGGATTAACATAGGATTTGATCTATCCAATCCTGCTGTTGTAGCAGCACTTACTATTCTCGGACCTTCAGGTATAGTTTCTATCGTTCTTGGATTTTGGTGTTTAGTCTCAGGCATTGGTATGTTTCGTGAAGAGGAATATGCTATGGGAATGGGTCTAGTTGTATTAAGTGTTATGGCTGTTCAGACATTATCAATAATGTTATCATGGGGCGGTACTGAATGGTGGACAAATTGGATCAGCTACATCATCTTAGTTGCTTTTATAATTGGAGCAGTTGGATTCTTTTGGTTAATTTTTACTTACAAGAGATATGATTAAAACTAGAAATTAAGAAATTTTATATATATATAACTTTTTTTTTTGATTATTTCATATCTAAATAATTTTTTAAACAAAATTGATAAAAGATCATTGTTTTAAATATCCTAATTTAAAAAATCAATAATTCTTATGGTAAATCCTTCTAAATTTCGTGTTTTGGGAATTGTAGGTAGTCCTCGAAAAGGTGGTAATACAGAAATTTTAGTTGATGAAATACTTTCAGGTGCAGAAGAAAGTGGTGCTTTAATAGAGAAAGTAATATTAAATAAATTGAATATAAATCCCTGTCAAGCATGTAATAGTTGTTATAAAACGGGTAAATGTATGCATAACGATGATATGACCGAATTATTAATAAAGATGGAGCATAATGATGTCTGGGTCCTTGGCACTCCTATATATTGGTGGGGGCCTACCGCTCAATTTAAAACATTTTTAGATAGATGGTATTGCCCTCAACATAAGACTTTCAAAGGGAAATATGTAATTCTAGCTATACCATTTGAAGGTGGACATTCGAACTATGCTCGTCATACAGTTGGGCTCTTTAAAGATGTACTAGACTACTTAAGCATGGAATTGTTAGAGGTTGTATTAGCACCAGGAGTGGGTAAGAGAGGAGCAGTACGTGAAAAAGATGATATATTAAAAAAGGCATATAATACGGGTCAAAAAGCCATTGAAAAGTTAAAAGAATCATAAAAATATGGTTAGAAGATGTTAATAATATGCAATTATCAGATTTCATCAAAAAAATTGAATGGTTAAAAAGCAACCATCCTTATGGAAGTGCTTGCGTAAGAATTAATAGTGAAATAATTATATATTTTGATCCAGCTAATTTATCAGAAGAAAATATGAAAAAGAAGGCAGATCTTATTCTATTGACTCATTCACATGAAGATCATTTTTCTGTCCAGACATTGGAAAAGCTTGTCAAACCTACAACAATTATAGTTTGTCCTACTGATTGCGAAAAATCTTTAAGACAAGAACATTTTGATTTCAATATTTTTATAGCAAAACCAAGGCAAAATTTAAAATTAAACCGAGTTAAAATAGAGATCATTCCTGCTTATTCCAATTCGGCCCATCCAAATTCTGCAGGGTGGGTTGGCTATATTATTGAGCTTAATCAATTCCGGATTTATCATTCAGGAGATTCAGGTATTATTCCAGAAATGAATGAAATAAAAAATGTAGATATTGCTTTTTTCACAGTAAGAAAACCCTATATGATGAGCCCTAAAGATGTAATTAAAGCTGCTGAAGTAATCAAACCAAAAATTTTAATACCCATACATTGGATTGAAGAAGAAAAATCAGATATTGAATATATTAAAAAACATTCTCCAATATCAACAGAAATTTTAATACTTAAAATGATATAAAAAAGAAAAAATTAGAAAGATATTTGTTAAAAATGAAGGAATTTAGTATTATAGATATTCAAAATTTAATAAACAATAGAGAAATTTCTGCTAAGAAATTAACTCAAAAATACATTACTCGCATTAATGAAATTGATAAACAAGGACCTCAATTAAATTCAGTAATTGAATTCAATAAAGATGCAATAAAAATTGCAGAAAATTTAGATTTGGGACGAAAAGATGAGAAAATTCATAGACCATTATATGGGATTCCGATCATTATTAAAGACAACATCAATACTGCAGATAATATGCAAACTACAGCAGGATCTCTAGCCTTCAAAGGACACATTGCTTTAGAAGATGCTTTTATCGTTAAAAAATTAAGAGATGCCGGAGCAATAATTCTTGCGAAAGCTAATTTAAGTGAGTGGGCAAATTTTCGTTCAATTCGCTCAACTAGTGGGTGGAGTAGTCGTGGAGGACAAACTATTAATCCATATTCTTTAGATAGAAATCCATGCGGGTCTAGTTCTGGATCCGCTGTTGCTGTAGCAGCAAATTTATGTTCAGTGGCTATAGGTACTGAAACTGATGGATCCATTATATGTCCTTCTCATATTAATTCAATCATTGGAATTAAACCAACAATTGGATTAGTTAGTCGAACTGGCATTATTCCAATATCTCATAATCAAGATACTGCTGGAGTTATGGCTAGAACTGTTCAGGATGCTGCTACTTTATTGAGTGTGATAGCAGGAAAAGACCCAGATGATCCTAGCACAATAAAGCATGATTATAGTATTCCCTCAGATTATACAAAATTTTTAGATTCTAATGGTTTAAAAGGAGCAAGAATTGGTGTTGCTCGAAATTATTTTGGTAATAATGATCTTGTTGATAAAATTATAGAGAGAGCGATTGAGAAAATGAATAAACTTGGAGCAGAAATAATTGATCCGGTTGAAATTAAAACTGTTAATGATTTAAGAGATCCTGAATTTCAGGTCCTTTTGTATGATTTCAAGAATGATTTGAATAATTATTTAACTAAATATGGCCCAATAAATTCCCTAAAGAATCTTGATGATATAATCAAGTATAATAATGAACATCAAAAGAATGTTATGCCCTATTTTGGGCAAGAATTATTCATTATGGCAAATGAAAAAGGACCAATAACGAACAGTGAATATAAAGAAGCATTAAAGAAATGTCATCGTTTAGCAAGAGAAGAAGGAATTGACACTATTTTGAACGAACAAAAATTAGATGCAATTGTAGCTCCAAGTGGAGGAGTTGCCTGGTTAATTGATTATATTAATGGAGACCATTCTACGGGAGGAAGTTCTTCTGTAGCAGCAGTTGCGGGTTATCCCAATATAACAGTTCCAGCTGGTTATGTATATGGTTTGCCGGTGGGAATTTCATTTTTCAGTGGCGCTTTTCAGGAGCCAAAACTACTCAAAATTGCATATGCTTTTGAGCAAGCAACGAATATACGCAAACCACCTAAATTCTTATCGAAAGTAGAAATAAAATAAAAAATAAGAAAAAAACTTAGATTCTTTAATTTTTAAAAATTCGTCCTTTTCTAGAAATTATTAATTTATAATAGATTCAATAATAAATCTCCTTTCATTCTCTTAATAATCATTTTATAAATTGATTAAATTATGGCAATTAAAATAGGCGATATAATTAAAGTAGAGTATGTAGGAACTTTTGAAGATGGAACAGTATTCGACAGTACTGAACTAAATGGAGGAGTCCCATTAAAGTTTGAAGTTGGAGCTGGACAAATTATCCAGGGCTTTGATAAATCTGTCGTTGGAAAATCCGTTGAAGACGAATATTTCATTAGATTAGACCCTTCTGAGGCATATGGTGAATATAAAGAAGGATTTACCCAATCTATTTCAAAGGATCAATTTCCAGCGGAACAAGAACCAGAACCAGGTTTAATGATTTTATTAATCGGTCCACAAGGTCAGCCTTTCCCAGCAACAATCAAAGAGGTGAATGATGATATAATTATTATAGATTTAAATCATCCCATGGCAGGGAAAGTTTTGAACTTCAAAATCAAAATAATTGAAACTGGTTGTGAGCCTGATCCTCCTCACGCATGTGGTCCTGGGTGTGATCATACCCATAACCACGATCATGATCATTAATACTTTGTTCTAAAAAAACTTATAATTCTCTATTCTAATTTTTTTAATTATGTAATTAAAGAATGAAGAATCCCTTTCTGAATAAATTAAAATTTTATTATAATATATCACGTATCTATAATATAATCAAATTAAAATAATTAAGATATAGATGTCTATAGAGTTTCTAAAGACTAAATACAAAAGCCTTAAAAAACTTAAAATCAAATAAATCATAAAATATTTTTATTCTATTCAGATATCATATGAATAGTAAATAAAAGGAGCAAAAATTAATGATATCTTTTATTTTGTTAGGAATATTTGGTACTTGGGTTTTAATTAACAGATTTAGTGAAGGAGGTAAAGTCGAAGGACATCCGCTTGGAATGCCTCGTGGAACAGTTAGAGCATTGAGTACAATTATGATCGTTGCCTTTCCTATTGGTTATATATTAAATAGCGAGGCTATTCCTAGTTTAATAGTAAATGTTATCTTTGTCGTGGTTGCTTTTTACTTTGAAGCAAGAAGATCTGAGCGAGATAAAATAAGACAAATTGTTGATGAGATGAAGAGTCCTGATATTATTATCGAAGATTCTAAAAAGGAAAAAAAACCTTTATATTTACCTAAATATTCTGTAAGAATTCTATTGTTATTACTATTAACCATAACATTAATCACTAATTACCTTGGTCCACACGTTACCTTTGAAGTAACTAATACCATATTCGATCTACTGATAATAGTTCTTCTATTTATTATTGGTTCTTTTTTCAGATCTGTCGTAAATTCGCGAGAGAAAAAAAAACTAAGAGGAAAAATCGCAAATATGGATGCTTCTCTCACTGAGGTTGAAATCATTGAAAAATTGATATTAGAAGAAGCTAGTTGGTGGAAAAGAAGGGGCAGAAATATACTTTCAATAATAATGTTTATAATAGTAGTATCTGCATTAATTTGCTTTACTTTTAGATGGGATTTAAATATAATTGACTTACCCGATTACAATTTAACGCTTGTTGGTTTTTTATTATTGCTAATTAATGCATATTATGGTTTCAGAGATTAAATTTTTTTTAAAATCATTTTTTTTCTTGTTTTTAGATTAACAGCATTTTAATTCTTTATATAAAATAGAAGTTAATAATAGGTTATGTCTTAAATAATTTATATGATAACATTTGAAGAAGAAAGCAATATTTTTAGTTATAGGGTTGCCGGAGTAGCTATTAATAATAATAAGGTGCTTGTACATAAAAGTATACTTGACGATTTTTGGTCTTTACCTGGAGGAAGATGTGAATTTTTAGAAATATCTAAGGATGCTCTAATAAGAGAGATGATGGAAGAAATTGGTGTCAAGATAAAGATTAAAAGACCCTTGTATTTTGTAGAAAACTTCTTTTTCTTTAATAAAAAGAATTATCATGAACTCTCTATCTTCTATTTAATAGAATTACCGCTCAACTCTAAAAAGATTTTTGAGAATGATACATTCTATGGAAAAGAAACTAAACTAGGTTCTGAAGAGGACGCTATTAATGGGAAAGAACTTGATTTAATTTTTAAATGGGTTGAATTAGATGATATCGAAAATTTAAGATTATACCCTTTATTTCTACGAAAGTCTCTAAAACACCTTAAACCTTATCCTGAACATATAATAAATTTCGATGATTAAAAAGTAATTTTTTTTCTATTTAAAGATGAAATACTGTTCCTGTAACTCCCAAAGTATGGGATGGATGAGCTCTTAAGCTCATTCTTTTATTGAACTCAAAACCAGTGCAATGCATTCCACAAGTCACTTCTGGATCTAAATCTTCAATAAATTGAATAGTTTTTTCAATGTCTTCAATAGAAACATTTGCCTTATGAAATCCACCTATTATTGCATTCACTTTCTTAATCCCTGTTAGTTTTTGTGCATGCTTTATAGTATTCAATATCCCTGTATGAGCACAGCCTGTTAAAATTACTAGACCTTTATCTCTGATATTAATATAGATAGATATTTCGTCCCTAGCTTTATATATTTTAAACTGATTTTTATTATCAGAAACATAGCGTCCTTTAGTCACCTCACTTTCATCAAATATATCGATAATTCCACTCGTAATAATCCCTTTATGTAATTTTTGCGGTTCTCTTGTCTCAATTATTTTTATATTATGCTTTTTGACTAGATTGGAAATCATATCTTTATTTAAAAGGGGATATTTTCTATGTTTTGTAATAAATCCATTTTCAATTAATTTATCCAGAGATATGTTTAAATCCTCCAATGTAATGTCTTTTCCTTCTTTAAAGATTATTTGGTGAGTTTGATAATAGCACTCAGGATTTAAATAAATTTCGCAGTCTTCTTTTAATTGTGGAATTATTTTTTCCAAGCCACCAAAATGATCATAGTGACCATGACTTAAAATTAACTTATCAATAAGGTTTAAATTTACTTTAAAAACTTCTGAGTTGTTAATAATTGTAGACTTCATGCCTCCAGTGTCGAATAAAATTACATGTTTTATCCTCTTCAAAAATTTTAATAAGAATCGCTAATCCATGCTCACCAATAGCTCGTAAAGCTTCTACTCTCGGTTGTATTACCTTTCCATTAAATTTTGCCTCTGTAGCTAAAGATACATCAACTGTGTTTGTAGTTAAAACCTTTAACATCAGATTACCACTTTTTATTCCATCAATCATAAAAGTCATTTTTATATTATCTCTTAATAAACTTATAATTCATTCTCAAAATTTCTATTTTAATTTACTATAGCTCTTATTAATTTATGATAAAAAAGAATTTATGAGTTGTAAATCAATATATACAAAGTAAATTCCAAATTAAATAACATTAAGTTTTTCTCCTTCTATTATATTAAAAAAGAATTCTATAAAAATAGAAAAATAAAAAGTAAATAAATAATTAAAATTTATCAAGGTAGATAAATATGACAAATACAACCATAAGTGAAGATTCTGATACTTACAGGAAATTACAACAACATTTAGATAAAATGCCTGTAGGATTTCCTGCTGTCAAATCAGGTGCAGATATACGTTTACTAAAACATCTTTTCACTCCTGAAGAGGCAAAAATTGCAATGTTTTTGAAATTTGGATGGGATAGAGACTTAGAACCATTAGAAGTTATATATCAACGAGCAAGAGAGACTGGAATATCTCTTAACAAGCTAGAAACGATTTTAGATAAGATGGTCTCAAAAGGATCAATAATGGGTAAAAAAGAGAAAGGAATAAAATATTATGGAAATGCTCTTCTTATGGTAGGAATGTTCGAATTTCAAGTAAATAACCTCACAAAGGAATTTGTTAAGGATTATGAGGATTATTTCGTACAAGGATGGTTGCCAGAAGCTTTCAGGGTTAAAGCAGCTCAATTACGCACAATTCCAGTTGAAAAAAGTATAGAATTTGAGCATAATGTTAGCAATTTCGATGACATTGTAAAAGTCCTTGATACATCAGAAGGTCCCTTTGCAATAATGAATTGTGTATGTAGACAAGTAAAAGATCTTTTAGGAGATCCATGTAAAGTGACTAATCGTAGAGAAGTGTGTATGGCATCTGGCATTTTAGCTCAATTGATTATTGATGAAAGACGGGGGCGTTCTATAACTAAAGAAGAAGCTCTTGAAATTTTGCGTAAAAACCAAGAGGAGGGACTTGTAATACAACCAGATAATTCACAAATTTTTTCATTCGTCTGTAGTTGTTGTAGTTGCTGTTGTGAAAATTTGTCGAAATATGTATTATTACCCAATCCTGCGGCTGTTGTAATAGCAAATTATTATGCAGAAGTAGATCCAGATTTATGTACAGGCTGTGGAACATGTGTAGATATATGCCCTATGAAGGCGATAAAGCTTAAAAATGATATTTCTTCTATAAAAAGAAAACGGTGTATAGGATGTGGGAATTGTGTTGCTAAATGCCCTTCAGAAGCTATTAAAATGGTTAAAAGAGAAAGACAATTTACCCCTTTTCCATCGATGGATGATTTATACGATAAAATTATGGAAAGAAAGGTTAGATTGAATGAACAAGCTATGAAATAGCTCCTTCAAAAAACATTTCTTTTTTATGGTTTACTTTTTATTAAGGAGTGATGAAATTGATTCTCTCATTTTTCATGGTCTTATGGGGATTGAATATTTCAAGAACCTTGTAAATGTACCTGATTTTATGAAAGATGATTATAGTGTAATTACAATGAAAAATTTCGGAACTATGATGGAAGATTTTTTTACTGCAATTTTTGATGAAATAATCGAATATAAAAAAAAATACCAAAAGCCTATTATTTTAACTTGTTATAACACAAGAGAAGAAAAATTTGTGTCCTATTTACAAGATCATGGAATCCCTGTTTATTATCCTGAGGAAGGAGTATGGACTTTGATACGAATGTGGCAATATAGTAAATTCTTACAATCAGTAAAATAAATAAAATAATAACAATATTATTAAAATATACACATAATTCCAAATTTCAAAAAAAGTGAAGAGTATGATGGAAAAATGTCATAAATGCGGAATGATACGTTCACCAAAGGACCTTGTACTATTAGAGGATGGAAAATATATCTGTTTCTCTTGTTGGAATAAAACTAATATCGAAAAAGGAGTAAAACCTAAGAAAAAGCGAATAATTGATTAAAATTACTTATTTTTTAATCATAAGAAATTAAAAATGTATACTTTTCAAGATTGAACTTTTTTATTTTTATATCTTCTTCTCTCTTATTTTTTGGAAGGAGTGGCATTTTAATTACAATCTTGTAATTTTCTAAATAAAAGTTATTATAAAAAATGTTCTCAAATTTATCCCAATCAATGAACTTTTGTATTGAAATCTGATCATCTTTTACTGCGGGAAATAGAGACATAGCCATAATTCTAATCTTGATGTATAATTATAATAGTTTGATTAACTTTGAAGAACTTTAATATAACCCTTTTTAAAAGCGGAGAGAATTCTGAAATAACGAAAAAAACATATTTCAGAATATTCGCTACAATTTAGTACCGATTATATTATAATAAATGGATTATTTAAATGTTTCTTTAATATTATTTAAAGCAAAATTAATCGATTAACTTAACTCGAGAACTTTTAATTAAAGATAATCTTAAATCCGTTTGTTTCTTTTATAAAAAAAGCATTTAAATAATTATTCTTATAAAAAGGTAGGAAAGACAAAATAGAGAAAAATTATTACATTTTCCAATAAGTTTTAAAAATCTTAATTTATTAAATTTTAAAACAAATCTGTAATTTGAATATGGATATTGGATTTTTTGGTAAAATTTTATGGGTTGATCTAACGGAAGAGAGTATTAAAGAAGAATTAATACCTAAAGATATCTACCGTCAATATCTTGGGGGATATGGACTAGCTGCTAAATTAATTTACGAAAATCTACCTGGGAATATTGATCCATTGAGTCACGAATCAATTTTTGGTTTTTTTCCGGGTTTATTAACAGGGACAGCAGCGCCTTTTTCAGGCAGGTATATGGTTGCTGGTAAATCTCCTTTAACAAATACATGGGGAGATGCTAATAGTGGAGGAACTTTTGGACCAGAAATAAAGAGATGTGGTTATGATGCAATATTATTTAAAGGAGCTTCTAGTACACCTAAATATATTTCAATAATAAATGATAATAAAGAAATTTTAGATGCTTCGGAGATTTGGGGTATGGATATTATTGAAGCTGAAATAAAATTGAAAGAAAAGCATGGAAAATTCATAAAAGTTGCAGGAATTGGGGTCGCCGGTGAAAATTTATCAAAAATTTCAGGTATAGCAAATGATAAAGGACGAATTGCTGCACGATCAGGTATAGGTGCTATTATGGGTTCTAAAAAATTAAAAGCCGTTGTATTAAAGGGAAATAAGAAACTTTCTTTTCATAATAAAGATAAATTTTTAGAACTTGTGAGGAATTATAATGAAAGTGGAACGCAAAAAGAACCCAACAAATTAATACGTTCAATCCTTAAAAACGTACCTCATTTGGCTAAAACTATTCGAAGATTCAGAATTGGGTTTGCAGGGCCACCAAGAATGATTAAAGAAATATATAGATCCTTTGGAACTAGCGTAGCAAACACAATTTCAACAGAGATCAACGATTCACCAATTAAAAACTGGAATGGAATTGGTATGTATGACTTTCCTTTTAAAAAATCAAAAAATTTATCAGCAATCAATATTCAAAGGTATAAATTAAGGGATTATGGATGTTTTAGTTGCCCAGTTCAATGTGGAGCAATATTAAAGGTTTCAGAGATAAATTTAGAAGAAACCCACTTACCAGAATATGAAACCTGTTGTTCATTTGGCGCGCTTTTACTCAATGATGATTTACTCTCAATATTTGAAATAAATGAACTATGTAATCGAGGAGCAATAGACACAATTTCCACTGGAGCCACAATCGCGTTTGCTATTGAGTGTTTCGAAAATGGAATATTAACAATAAAAGAAACAAATGGTTTGGAATTGAAATGGGGTAACTCAAAGGTTATTGTTGAACTGGTAAAAAAAATAATTAATCGGGAAGGAATAGGAAATCTTTTAGCTGATGGAAGTGAAATTGCAGCAAAGAAAATCGGAAAAGGCTCAAGAGATTTTTTAATGACATCTCTCGGTTCTGAAATCGCAATGCATAATCCAAGGGTTTTCCCTTCATTAGCTCTCACATATGCTTATGATCCTACCCCAGGAAGACACACTGCAGCTAGTATTGACTTTATTGAAATTGGTCCTATAAATAAATTTCAAAAAGGATTTAAATTGCCTAAAGGATGGAAGAAAAATGAGAAAAAAAGGCAAGAAGGGCAAAAATTAACCACTTGTTTTCATCAAGTTTTAAATAGTGCAGGCTTATGTTTGTTTTCAACATTATTTGGTCCTTACCCTTTCATTGAACTTATTAAAAATTTAACTGGTTGGTCTATTTCTGTTGATGAACTAGTAAAAATTGGATTAAGAATTCAGACACTACGTCAGGCATTCAATTTACGCGAAAATGTAGATATAGTGAATAATAAATTACCAGGCAGAATCACTGGTCATCCTCCTGATGAAAAGGGACCCACAAAAGATATATCAATTGATTATAAAGAATTTTATAGTGGATATTGTAGAGAAATGGGTTGGAATCCTGAAAATGGATATCCTTTAAAAGAAACTCTTGAGAACCTTGATTTAAATTTTGTTATAAAGGATTTATATTAAAGATGTATTTCAACTATTATATTACTCGATAGATTTGAATTTATTATACTTATTAGACTAATGACTAAAAATACACAAAATGCCTCCCTTGATAATTTTCAATCATTTATTAAGAATAAAATTATTAAAAAGGGGAATAAATTAAAAGGAAAGAAGGCTCCAATTTCTGAGATTATTGATAATATTCCCAAATCCTTATCTGTAGATAAAATTATTGATTTACGTGAGGAAAAAAAAAATTGTTTCTTTTTAATTGTTAGGAATTATGTTAAACAACCAAAATTTAGATATTTCTTAGCAATTTCTATAGCTAATAATAGCTCTGATTTATTAGTATACTTCGCAAGAGATTATGCTATTAAAAATGATTTAAAGTTAATTCAATATTCCATTTTTCCAAAAACTTTAAGAATTCAATTATTATTGTTAAAAGAAATTGAGAAAATCGGGGATTATAGTAATTACATAAAAAAATTAAGTAGTATAAGAGAAGAATTTAGGATAAAATTATTGAAAATTAAGGATTTAATAGAAAATGAATAATTTTAAAGATAAACATATTAATATTATTATTTATTAATTAAAAGTTTAATTTTGAATCTATAATACTTAAGCATTAAAAAAGATGTTAAGCAGATGTCATTTAGAGAAAATACCGTAAAAATCATCTCAACTTTAGGCCCTGCATCAAGTTCAAAAGAGATGCTAACAAAATTAATAAATGCAGGAGTTGATATTTTTAGATTAAATTTTTCACATGGAACACATGAGGAAAAAAGAGAATTAGTAAAAAGAATAAGAGAAGTAAGTAATCTTACTAAACATACAGGAATTTTAGCAGACATCCAAGGGCCGAAAATTAGAGTAGGTAAATTTAAAGAAGATAAAGCTTATAACTTGGGAATTGGACAGATTGTAAAAGTATTTGAAAAAGAAATTGAGGGTGATCAAGATCAATTTTCAATTCCATTGAAAGGTTTTCTTAAGTCAGTAAAAAATGGAGACATTTTTTTTGTAAATGATGGAATTATAAAAATTAAAATTGTAAAGAAAGAAGCAGATCATATCGTAGGAGAGGTTTTAGCTGGAGGAATGATAAGTAATCGAAAAGGAGTAAATATTCCTACTGGGGAATTATCTCAAAAAGTTCCTACTGAAAAGGATAAAGAGGATCTTAAGTTCATTGCTGAAATTGATCCTGAATATGTTGCTATTTCATTTGTAGCAGGAGGAGAAGATGTTTTAAATGTTAAAAGAATACTTGAAAATTATGGAAATTCCAAAATTAAGTTAATTTCAAAAATTGAACGTCCGATAGCGTTAACCAATTTTGATCAAATCTTAGAATTAAGTGACGGAATCATGGTTGCTAGAGGAGATCTAGGTGTTGAAATAGATCCGGATAAAGTACCATTATGGCAAAAGGAAATGATTTATAAGTCTAACCGTGAAGGAAAGCCTATTATTGTGGCGACTCAAATGCTTGAATCAATGATATCTAATCCAATTCCAACAAGAGCAGAGGCTAATGATGTGTATAATGCTGTTATGGATGGAACTGATGCTGTAATGTTGTCTGCTGAAACAGCTGTAGGAAAATATCCTATTAATGCTGTTCAATACATGAATCAAATATCAAAAACAGCTACAGAAAATATGCCCAAACGGATTCCAGATGAATATGATTCTGACAGACTTACTCACACTCAAACTTTAGGGCATGCAATACATGCCTTAGCAAATGAAATGCAAGAATTAAATTTTAGAGGCAAAATCTTAGTAATTACAAGAAAAGGATATGGAGCAAGGATGATCGCAAAGTATCGCCCCCCATTACCAATAATTGCTATAACACCATTTAAAAGAACTGCAAGAGAATTGAGTTTAGTGTGGGCTGTACAACCGGTTCACATTGAAAATATAGATTTTTTCAATTTGGATGCTGAACAAATAATAGAGCATTCAGTTAAACATGCTGTTAAAATCAATTTATTAGATGAGAACGAACACGTAATAATTCTATTAGTGTCAAGAAAATTTGAAAGAAGAGGAAATCTGGTAGGTTTTTACTATGTAGGTGAAATTATCGAATCTGAGAATAAATAAAAAAATTCAAAAATTTGAAATCATCTTTTCAGAAATTACTTGATTATTAAAGATATCTAATTTCATCTAACTACTATATAAACTATTTTATATTTTTATTAGTTAAAGATTTTTTTCAAGTTAAAAATCAAATATAATATATATAATAAATTCAAAAAACGGTTTAAAGTAATAAATATGAGTGAGGAATGGAAACATGCATCATGGGTATCAACTTTAGGGCAATGGGCTTGGATACTTGTGATGATAAATAGCATAATAGATATTATTTGGGGGCTTGTTATTATAATCCCATTAGCAGGCATACCATATGGTTATTTGTGGATGAGTCACGGTATTTGGTTGCTTATTGGTGGAATTATAAATGCTTTAATAGCATTTGCAATTATTTTACCTAAATTTTCGAATAAGTGTGTTAAAAGAGATTGGGATTATCTATTAAACTGGGTATTGCTAATTGGTAATTTAAGATTT
The DNA here is from genome assembly GCA_048941605.1 of Promethearchaeota archaeon. Lineage (GTDB taxonomy): Archaea > Asgardarchaeota > Lokiarchaeia > Sigyniarchaeales > SOKP01 > Loki-b32. Next base: position 31,922 of record JBHLNL010000017.1, read on the forward strand.
CCATGGATGCTATTATGGGGAATAATTTTAGAAATTTTTGGATATGGTTGGGGGGGCTTACCTGTGTTAATTCCCGCAATTTTCTTATTATTTGCTGGTCCAAAACCATATGAATGGAAAGCTTAAAACTAATTAACTATCTCAATTTTTTTTTATCAATAAATTTTGAGACTTTTATTATATTTATATAATCATATATTTTTATCTGATGTTAAAATAATTAAGAGTTCAAACTTTCAATGTATAACGCTCTCAAGAAATACAATAATAAATTATATACTGGAATGAGGGTAGGAGACTCTCATCAATGGAATTATATGGATGGTAAATGGTATGAGACTAAAAAAGAACCTGATAAATGGACTTTTAATTTTGAAAGTTTAAAAACTAGAACTAATCCTGCACCGATTAATACTGGTGCTAGTATAAACACAAAATTTCATTGGTATATAATTGCTGATCAAATTGCCACAAAAATAGATCAAAATTCTTATACAACTTCAATGACAGGAATTAAATTTAAAATAGGACATAAACGACCATATTGGAAAACTTTTAGCTATAATTATCCTGATCAATCCTCATATAAAGAAAGAATAATAAAGATATTAGAAGGGGTTCTAAATAATTTGAAAAATTCTAAATTTTAACTAATTTTTCCTTTATTTTGAGATTTTATAGATTTAATTATCTTTGAGTTGCCTTCATTAATAGGTAGGTTTCTATAATCTTGATGAATAATAATTTTTCTTATATCGTTTTTAAAAATTGGAGGATTATAGCTTTCTTTAAAAATAATAAAATCTTTGGAATTTGTGGAATAATTACTTAATTGAGATTCATTTATGGTTCCTATTCGTGATGTTAAAATACTTAATTTATGGTCTGTGAATATTATTTCACATAATAACTCTGATTTTTTTTTCATGAAATATATTCTAAATATTCCTATTTAAAGAAAAATCATTAAATTATCAAAGCTAATAGCATAAAAAAAAAGTTTAAAGAAATTAATAAATATTTATTTAAAATTGTTCATAATGAACAATCTTTTCGATAGGTTTTCGTTCTTCTACTTCTCCTTTAGGTTTAATGGTGTATCCTAAAGGGGTTAATCCCATTATTTTATATTTCTTAGGGATTTTTAAAATTTTCTTAAGCTTTTCCTCGTTAAACCAGCCAATCCAACATGTTGCTAAACCCTCTGCGGTTGCGGCAAGAATTAGATGTTCAAAACATATTCCAAAGTCTACACCGTAATACTTTTCACCATTTTTATTTACACCAGAGCCGGAAGGAGATATTAAACCAACAATAAACATTGGAGCCTCAGTAAATTTTGTTTCTTGTCCAATAGCTGCCCACACAGATTTTACATTTTCAGGCTCTTTGACAATGATATAATGTACACCTTGCATATTTGCCCAAGTTGGGGCTAAGCGAGCAGCTTCTAAAACTCTTTCAATCTTTTCCTTTTCAGGCATCTCGGGTTTAAAAACTCTTAAACTTCTTCGTTTTTTCACTACTTCGTAAAAATCCATTTTAAATCTAATTAAATGCTTTTTTTTATAAACCAAATATTCTTAATATTTTGAAATTTTTCATTTTTAAAAATAAGTTTGAAATATATTTGTTAGTTTTTTCTAACTTAATCATCTATCATTCTTTTATGGCCGTTTGGACAAATTCCATAGGTACAATCATAAAAACCATCATCATATTCCTCTCTAGCATCGTAATGTTCCCAACAATAAATTTTATTACATTCTGGACAATATGCATCTAAACCTTCATAACCATGATATTTTTTCATAAAATTATGAATCCCTAATAAATTTCTTTTCAGTAAAATTTCAAACAATTCATAAGTTAGTTTAATATTTAAAGATCTTTCATGTGTAATCCCTCGAAAAACTAAAGATTCTTTTTCATCAAATCTACCATATCCAACCTTAAATTCAACAGCTATTTTGCCACATTCAGCACAAGGCAAATGATATTCCAAATCAGAAACTTTTACAACCGTTTCTATAGATTTTGCTTGTTTTTTTTCAATTATTGAACTCTTAAATGCATTCCAAAACACATCCCAACACTCTTTGAATAATATTTCTATTTTTTCAATTAGTTTTAAAGAATCTTCATTTTGAAAAATCTTAAGCTGACTTATAATTTTTGATAAACAGTTTCTAGCACTATATAAGAAACTTTTTGAATCCTCAAGATTTTTATATTCAAATTTCTCCCTAGCAGAAGAGATATTGTAATAAAATTCTTTAATATCTGAAATCCATAAATTTTTAGTTGTATTATCCAATACTGTGAGATGATTTAAATAATCTATTATGTCATCTTTTATATTTCCGAGTCTTTGAACACATTCTCGTATTTTCTCCATTTCTTCTGTTATACTGCTTTTTTTCTCTTTCATTTTACTAATAAAATAATTACGATGTAGATCTTATGTATTATTTGATAATTTAAGATTTTTCAATTTTTTTTTCTTCTTTGATACTATTAAATAATTCATTTTCACATTGAAAACAATTCTTCTCATACCAGGAAAAAGGAGTCCCACAATTGGAGCATAACCAACGTTTCTCTTGTTTATTTAACCATGATTGGACACCAATCTTTTCAATTGTTTTTAAAGAATGAAAAGCAACCTTATGATGAGCTAGGTTAAATGATTCAATATATTTTATTTTCTCACAAGGATAATCTGAACATTTATTACAGAATTCTATGTTTTTAGCTCGAGCACAATTACGAATATTACATTTTCGACAATTTTCAAATATTACCTCACTTTTGCATCCATAACATTTTAATTCTTTATTAAAAATTTGATTACTCCATTCTTTAGGTATGCAATCTGTACGATTTTGCTTAAAGGCGATCATGACAAAACAAGCACCACAATAAAGCCCACAATAACTATCCAATTGGTGTGTCATAAATTAATTCTCTATCCAAGATTTATCATTGTAAAATTAATTATTTAAGTATTAGATTGTGTTTTAATTATTCGGATCAATAAAGTATCTAATAAAATCCCTCTTAATCTTGTAAATAATTAAGTAATAGCCTAGTTATGCTTATTTTTTCTTGTATAATCCTATAAAAATTACTAGAAAAACAAATATATCTACTAATTCAGCAATTATGATATAACTCGCTGATTCTCCTAAAATATTCTGCATAAGTGGCCGAAATATGTTTGATATCAAGTATAAAAAGAAAGCAATAGTTAAGATTCCAGGTTTCACTACGGTAAGGCGGTTTAATCGATATGCTAAAAAGAAAATATATACAATTCCAAGTAGGGAAGGAATAACTATATATGGTAAGAGCAA
>JBHLNL010000018.1:0-35139 GCA_048941605.1 Promethearchaeota archaeon
ATCCTAAAATTAAAAATTGATTGTGAGTTTTAATTGTAAATATAGCATTAATTTAGAATTATGAAATTATTATATGTAAGCGATCTACATGGGATTGAATGGAAATATAATAAACTTTTCCAGATAAGTTCTTCACTAAAACCTGATGCAGTAATAAATGGAGGGGATATGCTCACATTTAGAGGTAATTTGATGCATCAAGATAGGTTTATTACTGGTTTTCTTGATGAATATTTTTCGAAATTCGAATCAGAAAAGATATATTATTTAGGGTTTTTAGGAAACGATGATTTGAAGATATTCGATGATTTATTTCAAAACACTTGCGATAGATATTCTTATGTAGTTAATATAGCCCAAAAGAGGTTCCAGATTGAAGGAAGTAAATATGAATTTATAGGAATGAACTGGATTACAGATCTACCTTTTGGTTTAAAAGATAGAGCGCGAAAAGATACTATAGATTTTAAAATTCCAAAACAAATTGGTAAGCAGTATCTTTCTACTTCAAATGGATTCAAAAAAATTGAAGATTGGCCATCGTATATAGATACTCTTCCCACAATTGAAGATGAGCTTAGAAATTTAGTTAAACCTTCTGATATGAGCAATACAATCTATGTTTTTCATGATCCTCCTGCTAATATAGATCTTGATGTAACTCATGATGGTAAAAAGGTCGGATCGAAAGCAGAATATGCTTTTTTTAAAAAAAAACAGCCCAAACTCTCACTTCATGGACATATTCACGAATCCCCTGAAATTTCTGGGAATTGGTATTCTCAAATAGGTAAAACAATATGTATTCAGCCCGGACAATCTCACCAAGATGAAAATTTTCTATATTATGTTTTAGTTGATTTAGAAACTATGAATCTTGAACGGAAAACAATTAAGAAAGAAATTTAATAAAAGAAAATAAAAATTTTGATATGGAAAAAATCATAATTTTTTTGGATAATAGCAATATTTTCAAGGGCTTTCAGAAGTATGATGTAAAGGCAGATTATGAAAAATTAAAACAAATTATAACTCATGACCGTCAATTACAAGGGATATTTTTATATGAGGGAGTCATATATCCAATGAGCCCTGAAAAGAAGAATTGGTATGAGGAATTAAGAAATCGAAGTGGCTATGTGATTAAAACGAGCTTTGACAAAATTAGGTCAAATTGGGCTATTGAAAAGAAGGTTGACATCAACATCGCAATTGATATCATCTCTCTTGCTTATGAAAATGCTTATGATACTGCAGTACTGGTATCTGGAGATGGTGATTTTGTGCCTGTTTTAAGGAGATTAAAAAAACTTGGTAAAACAGCGGAATTATGGGCGTTTAAATATTCGTTAGCAAATGCTTTAAAGGAAGAAGTCGAGTTGGGAAATATCTATTATCTCGATAACTTTTTAAATAAAATAAAAATATAAAAAGATTAGAAATGTTTAAAATCCTCCAAGACAAGCCTATTCAACCTAAAAACTAGTATTTATAGAAGCGATTTATAAATCTTAATATTTAGTTATAATCAGCAACAAATCATTAAAATTTTATATTTTCTTGTTTAATCGTAGGTATTTTAATTGATTTGATTTGGATTTATAATGGAAAAAAAGCATAAAATAATAATCGCTGCTGTTTCTCTTAGTTTAATTGTAATTATAGACACTTCAATTTCTTACATTTCTGTAAGTAAATCTTACTGACATTTACTAGCTTATTAACCGTATTTATCTTTTCCTAATGGATTTTTATATAAGGGATTAATAAATATAATTATTCAATTTTTGAAAAAATGATTGAGAATGGTAAAATCAGGTAAAGATTCTATTGCAATATTAATATTTCTTCTTATTTCAATAGTTATTTGTTTGCCAATTTATAGCTTTTCAAAGAATAGTTATTCCATTATAAATGATGATTTAAAAAGTAAAAATTCTAAATTACACGTAGAGCCAAGTATACCACTAATAACGATAAAAAATGAAACTGTAAATACTAATGAAACATGGAGCGGAAGGATTCTTGTAACTAGAAGTATTGTTGTATCTAAGGGAGCAACACTAACAATCTCACCTGGGACAATTATAAAATTTAAACATTATAGAGGGTATAAAGATCCTGGAGCAAGGTTGAGTCTTTTTGTACTAGGGACTATAAAAGCGCTTGGAACTTCAGATCAACAGATTTGGTTTACTTCTGATGCTGAACCGCCAATTAATGGGGATTGGGATGGAATTTATATGAATGGCACCATAGATTCTATTTTTAATTATACTATTGTAGAGTATGGGCTTGTTGGAATTGTCCAATTTTATTCTGAATCAATCGTTGCTAATTCAATAGTTAGGTGGGTCAATACAGAAGGTCTTTATGCAGAATATTCTAATGTGGAGTATGTAAATAATACATTATATAGTAATGGGTACCATGAGGTTGCTTTAGAGCAGTTTAATAATGCAACCCTTAAGAGGAACATATTTAGAAATGGAACTGTTGCCTTTCACTCGGAAAATTCTGAAGTTTATCTAAAAGGAAATTATTTTAGTAATTATACAGGTGATATTGTTTCTATCGCTGCTCACACGAATGCAACCTTAGAGGAGAATATTTTTAATCCTTTACTACCTTATCCAAGAATTACTGTAACTCCAAATTCAAATGTAACTCTGATTAATAATTATAATGGAACGATAGGTTCAATATTTGATTATCTAGATGTGAGGAACTATACATTGGGGTATATTCCAAGTGCTCCAGAGGATCAATATCCTTATGTATATAATCCTATAGATGAAACAAGAAGGGTTATAAAAAGAACCGGATTAGGATTAAGTTTTGGATGGGCATTAGAGTATGCATTAGGTTATCTTTGGAGATTTGATTTTTGGAATACACCAGTAGGGACTGCCGAAAATTTCATAAGAATGGATCCAGAAACGGGGGCTTATATTGAAATACAAAATGATGTTATTGAAAATGGACGAGGGATTGTATGGGATGGTGAGTATTTTTTTGCCTACGATCATAGCCAACTCAAAATTTTCAAATTCTCAATTATCGGGGATGCAATAGTAGTGAATGATTCATTTGATTTACCAAAAAAAGAGGAAGGTGGTATACAAGGGATGACTTCTGATGGAGAATTTCTTTATATTCCAAGTAGAGGAGGAGAATTTGTAAGGAAGATAAATAAAACAGGGGCAATTATAGAAGAGATAGATATTCCTGGAGAAGGCATTAGTGGAGGTTTAACATGGACAGGTTCACACTTTTGGGGCGTCACTGGTGGTGGAAATTTAACTAAATATACTCATGATTGGCAACAAGTAGTAGGGCAGATTTATCCTGTAGCTGATGGGACTTGGGCAATTGCTTGGGATGGAGATTATATTTGGACCCTTCAAAGAACTTGTGAAAATTGGGTAGATGAAAAAATGTTCCAAATTGAGCCGTTAATATTAACTAAAACTAATTACACGATAATTAAGGAAGATATACCTTATCATATAATTGTCAAATCCAATTCCTCTGATTATGGACTTCGGTTTAATGAATCTCGGAATGAAATTAGCTTTGAAATTTATGGTCGCGCTGGTACTATAGGAATATGTAAAGTTTTAATTCCCAAAGCAGCTTTACTTAGCCCTTATGCAGTATCTATTGATGGAATACCTATTTCCTTTACCTTGACTGATATGGAAACAGATATTTTGATATATTATGAATATGAGCATAGTCTCCATGAAGTTAAAATTCACTTCGAAAGTGATTCAATACAACCAAAAATCTCTTGGATTCATATTCTTCCCTTATCTCTGATATTCATTGCGTTATTAAGTATTTGGGTAAGTTACTTACGTAATGAAACCTCTAAACAAAAATGATTTATATCAAAAACATGAAAACTTTAAATAAATTATAAAAAGTTTTAAATGTGAAATTTTTCTTAATTAATACTAAGGCAAGTTTTAAATTTAGAATCCAATAAAGAAGTGAGAAAAAATGATAAAAACTAAATCAGATAAATTTAGCAGTAAAAAAATTATAAGGATATTTGTTTTAACTGTTTGTATAATATTTACTGTGAGTCTTTTAAGTCTAAATGCTACATTCATTGAATCTTTTAATAATTTTCCTACTAAAGAATTAAATGAAGAAAAATTGGAACACGTTCCGTTAACGTCTGCTTATACTCTTGTTGATCCAATAAATATAACTTTAGCAGGTGATTGGGGGAGTTATCCATTTATAACCGGTAATGGTTCTGAGATAAATCCGTACATTATTGAGAATATTGAAATCCAAGGGAATGGTGTGAAAACTATGGAGAAGGACTCCCATACTTATTTGAAATATAATTATACAGGTATTTACATCGCCGCTTCTGGAAAATTTATAATTCGGAATTGTAAAATTACTTCCTTTTCAGTTGGAATTTATCTTGATCTTGGAATTTCAGGGACTTATAACCATAGCATTCAGGGTGTAGAAATTGATAATTGTGGAATGGGGATTTATAATGGTTGGGCATATTTTGTATTAAACATCTCTAAGTGTAATATTTCGAATTGCAATTGGGTCACAATTAAAGCACCTTATTTTTTTGACAATCCACTTTTATATGGGGGCTATGGTATCTGGGCAAGGGCAGATGGGGGCTCAACTATCGAATCTTGTCTTGTTCAAAATTGCTCAATAGGAGTATATTGTGGTAAATGGATATCCCCTATTAATAATGAACTTATTAATTGTGGCATGCTTTTTGATTTTGATTCAATTTTAACCTACACTATCGGTTATAATACTATTAACGGAAAACCACTTGGTTTATTTATAACACAAGATAACTTAACAATATCAGGAACAGAGGCTTCTCAGTATGGACAATTGATTTTTGCAGGGTGTAATAATCTGCGATTATTAAATATCCATATTGAAGATGCTTGTAGTTTCGGATTGATAATAGACTACTGTTATAATTCAAACTTACAGAATATTGTATGTGAAAATCAGAAAATTGGTTTCTTCATCAATTCGCCCCATATTACAGCAAACAATTTACATGCAAAAAGCTGTGATGCAGGGTTTTTTTTAAGGCGAATAGGAGATAGTACCTTAACTAGGCTATTAACAGATGATACTAATATACCATATTACGTATTTACACTAAATCTAAATGCCACTATTGGAATTGAAAAATCAACACGTTTTATTATTCTTGATCAATGGCACCTTGGTGAAATACAGATAAATTCATCGGTTTCTTCATTTAATGTGCTTCAGTCAAATATTTCTGAGTTTGAGTTTGAAGGTTTTGAATTTCAACTTAACAATACAGATATATACTATGTTAATGACCTTGATCCTATTCATGAATATCTTAATTTAATAATAATCGTATTCGATCGATATCAAACATCAGTTATTCCGGGATTTCCTTTGTTTTGGCTCTTTACCGCTATGTTGCTTGGAATATTGTTTGTAAAGTTTTCATTTCGAAGGAAAAAGAGAAAAGTTACCAAATTTCACCTAAATTAAATACAACCACAAATTATTTTTTTTCTATTTTTTTTCTTTCTTGTTCGACTAATTCTCTACGTAAAATCTTACCAGAGCCCGATTTTGGGATCGTATCTACAAATTCAACCTCACGAATCTTTTTGTAAGCTGATATTTTCTGAGCCACCCAATCCATAATATCTTGTTCAGTCACCTTTCCTTTGGATTCAGGTTTTAGAATGATAAAAGCTTTTGGAATTTGACCGACATCTAACTCTGTCGATGGTTTTCCTATGACCGCAGCATCAAATACATGTGGATTTTTAAAGAGCAAGTCTTCAAGTTCTGCAGGTGCGATACTCCAACCTTTATATTTTATCATCTCCTTGATTCGATCCATGAGATGCTCATACTCATCTTCGTCAATATAAGCCATATCACCGGTTCTCAACCATCTTTCACCTGTTTTAGGGTCTGTCCAAAATGCATCTTCTGTTGCTTCAGGTTTTTTCCAATAACCTTTCATAACCTGAGGTCCCTTAATAACGAGTTCACCAACTTGACCGCGTTCAGGAAGCTCTTCACCTGTCTCTAAATGAATTATTTTATGGAATGTATCTGAAAGCAACGTACCTTGAGATTCCATTTTACGACGATACATTGGATTTACAGCTACAACCGGTGATGCTTCAGTTAGACCCCAACCATGTTGGATAGTTGCTTCTTTAGCATTACATTTTTCTTTTGCGAGTTTATCAAATCTTTCTAAAAGCTCGAGAGGGATTGGGGCAGCTCCATTATTAAAGATTTTTAGGTTTGTCCAATCATATCCCTTTATCTTTGGGTCTTCAAGGTGTCTAACCACATCAAGAAATATTGGGGGTACACAAAGACTATATGAAACTTGATATTTTTCAATAAGAGCGCAGAATTCTTTTACTTTAAATCGGGGAGTCACCACCTGTGCTGCTCCTAGCAATATTGCTTGGTTCATTCCCACATTTAAACCATAAATATGGTAAAGAGGGAGTACAATTATAGCAATATCCAATTCGCTTAACTCAAATGTTTGAGATACTTGAATTATATTTGATACAAAATTATAATGGGTAAGCATGGTTCCTTTTGGCAATCCAGTTGTTCCACTCGTATATACTAATGCAGCAAGATCTTCTTTTGCATTGAATTCATATTCTGGGGGATCTGGGTTTGTTTTTGCCATTATATCTGACCATCCTATAGTTCCTTCTGGTAGTTCTGGTTTTTCTTCAGATTCTATCACTATAATGTTTTTTATATTTGTGTTTTTTTTGACTGCTGCTACATATGGATATTCTGGTTGCGAAACGATGATTGTTTCTGCGCCAGAATCATTTGCTTCATATTCTACTTCCGTTTCCTTAAACAATGGATTCATGGGAACTAATATTGCTCCTGCTTTTTCTAGCCCATAAAAAGATATTTCCCATTGGATTGAATTTGGACTATATAGAGCTACTCTATCTCCCTTTTTCACTCCTAAGTTTTTTAACCCAGTAGCAAAAATGTCTACTTGTTCTTTAAATTGTTTGAAGTTCATGTTTTTAGGATATAAGAAAGCTGGTCTGTTTGGAAATCTTTTAGCTGTATCTTCTAGGACTTTATGTATAGGGATTTCGGGATAATAAAGATGACCTCTTTTGAATTTTACCACTAAATTCACCTATTTAATTATTACTATAATTAGTATAGAAATTATATCGAGATATTAGATAATAAATCTTTTTAAAAATTAAAGAATTTGATTTTTAAGAAATTATGATGATTACCATCATTATGTTAGGTACGGGCTAACATTTCCATAAATGCTTCAAGTCTAGTTAAAACCTGCCCTTGAGTATAATTTCTTTCATCTACACAATCCACATCAAGATGGATTAGGGGAACACCGACTTGTTGAAGTGCATCCTTAAATAAGACCCTTGCTCCCGCAGATTGTCGACAACCCCAATGCGCGGGATTAACAGCCCCATCTACTTTATAGTCTTTAGCTAATTGCTTAAGAATTTTAAGACGCCGCTCTGCTGGCCCAACTAAAGGATGTGTGATCATGCGATGAGCTAGACTTCTTAGGGGATCATCTTCATCTAATATATCCCACCAGATATGATTTAATTCATCTATAACGATATTAGCACCATAATTTGCTTCTAAAGTTTCTATAAGATCTGTTTTAAACTGTATTCTATTCTGTATCCAAAGCAAGCGATATTTTTCTTCTGGTAATCCAAATTGATTGTTTTCAATTCGGTATTGAAATTCGTCTCGGTAGCTTTTAGCTACTTCTATCCCTTCTTTTGTACCTAAAAGTAATATAACCATAATGAAATTTTTTAAATCACTTGATATAGAAGGGCTTGGTACATGCTTGCAAAGGTCATTTGTTTCTATAAGATATTCCCTTGCTTGATTGTTGTATTTGATAGTTTGCTTAAGTTTTTGATAATTTAATTTACGTCCAGTTTGATCCTCAATATAGTCAATCATTTGCTCGTACTGATTAACCATGTATTCAATATTATTGGAGCTAGTGTCAAATGGAATATTTAAAATAAACACGTCTTTATTAAATATTTCTCCAATCCGTTTTAAAGCTTTAACACCTCCATTACAGGGACAAGTTGATCCAATAAGAATGTCAGGTTCTGGAATAAGCCCATCCATAGCAGCTCCTATAATTGTTCTATGGTATGAGCAACTATCAGTTGAGTATCCTTTACTCTCAGCTATTTCAAAATATTTTCTAGCTAAACCAGTTCCCGAGAGCATTGCTCCAAAAAATTCTACGAACATTCCTGAAGTATTCATTGAATTTAGTATTTCATATGGAACAAATACGGTAGTCCAACCAATAGACCAATTTTTATCAAATATCCGGGTTCCAATTCGAGCAATTTCATATATAAATTTTCTTCGAGCTGTAAATTCTAATTTTAATTTCTCTTTAAGACCAGCTTCTAGCTGTAAAAAATACTGCTCTAATATTTTGTGGTCAACCATTTTCATATATTCCTTATTTTTTTTTAATCATTTCTGAAAAAGCTTCAATCCGGGTCTTTAACTGATTAAGACTTCCAAGAGTTCCATCACTCTCAATAAATAATACGCTTAATTCTTTTTCGATTAAAAGATCCCTTAATCTCGGCACATCATATAAGTAAGTATCACAAAATTTCAAAGAATGATGAATAATTCCATTCACGTTAAATTTTTTTGAAATTTCAAATAATTTCTCTGCTCGTTCTTCTATTCTCATCATACGAGCGCAAGGTGTTCTATTCAAATATGCTTCACTCAGAGAATCTAAAGCTGCTTTAGTTCTATCAATATTCATATCAAAAAACTTACTTCCCGTACATAGTTCCTCATAAACTACATCCAATCCACAATTTTCAATAAAAGAAACAAAATCAATATCATGAATTGGACTACCAGCTAAAGCGATTCTCGGCTGATTATTACTTTTTAAATTAGGAGAATTTTCCATTTTTTTATTTACTATTTCTTGGATTCTTTTATTCCAAGTTTTAGGATCAGATTTAAAAAAATCGTGAGTAATTTCAATAATCTTGCTCCCATTAATTAAAGGGGGATTCTTGAGTCTAAAAGAATTCATTTTATGGAATAAAGAGCGAGATTCCATGAATGTGATAATAGAATCTTCTATAATTTCATCTGTTATGATTTGTGAAGTATATTTTTCTAGAGCAGCTTTTAGCTTTGCAAATTCCTCCTTAATATATTTGATTCCCAGCGATGAATCGCCCATAGGAATATCCAAGAGATAAATAAATTTTGAAGGGATATATTTCTTCCAAACATCATGAAGTCGTCTCATAGCATCGCAGGAATTTACAAAGATAACTCCTTCAAGAGAGTCATAACCTCCTTCTATGGCAACATCTATTGTTGATTTTACAAATTGACAATAATTTGGATGTATATATGAGTCAGCGTTTTCTATGGGACTTGAGTGACCGACTATCCGATAAGGCAAAAATCCAGCAGCATAAATGAGTTCTAATGGAGTATAACTACATACCCATCCCATTTGAGGTTTTTCAATAGTATTAGATTCTATCAAATTCCATCAGAATAAGTGACTTACTACTTAATAATTGTGTTTCAAAATCATGGATTTAATAATAATTTTTTTGAGTATAGAATTAAGTTGATATATAAATTAAAAATGTGAAATTTATATGCTGAGATTTTCTTATAAATTCTTAGAAGAGACGAATTTATAGAGTAGATTAAAACGATTGTAATATTATCATATTTTCATACTAAAATAGGCCCTTCAATATTTTATTCGTTCCCAAAGAGACAGTTGGATAAAGAATTATCAGCTAGAATATATGATGTCATGGACCAACCAAGTAAAGAAGAATTCTTGACTCAAACTTTCGAAAATTTAAAACTATTAAACTATTATTTTCAAATTTACTCAGATTGGGCTCGGGGTAGAAAAGAAATGGTGATGGTCTCAATATTAATTTATCAACAAATTTCTCCCGAAATTGAAGAGAATATTTCAGATTTATGTAAGGATTTTTCTGAGAAAATGCAGACAACTGAAGAAATTTTTACTGGTTTACACAGAAAAGATTTAAATAATTATAATGGTGATGATAAGGAACGTATCAGAAAAAACGAATTCTTAATTAAGAGTTGGCTACGGGAGTTATATTGGGAAATTTTGGAAGTTATGAGAAAAATTTCAGAAGAAGAAAAAATAACATTGCTATTAGATGATCGATATATTTTTGAATCTTTAGAAGCAATGTCAAGAGAACTAAAGAAAATTACCGAAGAGATAAATCTAAATGAAGAGTCCCTGAAAAAAAATACTACAATTAGAAGATCCATCTCAAATTTAAGTCAAATTATTAATGATTTAAATGAAGGTTATATCGAAAAAATGACAAATATTGATATTGAGAGTGAATTTACCGGGGAAGAGGAATTAGATATTGATATTCAAAAAAGTAAAAAAGAATTTCTTCGTGTTTTAGAGGGAGAATTTAAAATAAACGATGAAAAAAATTGAGAATAAAATAATTGGAATTAAATAGAAATTTAAAAAAATAGCGATATGGAATTATAATGAATCCACAGCAGAAAAAGGAATGGAAAATTCCTCGTTTACAAGTTGCTCTGGATTTTGAAGTGTTAGAAGAAGCATTAGCAATATCTAAAGAAGTGGCTCCTTTTGTAGATATTTTAGAAGCGGGAACACCTCTAATAAAGTCTGAAGGAGTTAGAGCAATTCGCGTTTTAAAAGATGCACATCCTGATAAATTAGTTTGTGCAGATTTAAAAACTGCTGATGCTGGCTACCTTGAAGTACAGATGGCAGCGAAAGCAAAAGCAGATATTGTTTCAATTTTAGCTGATGCGTACGATATTACTATTCGAGAGGCATTACATGCCGCATATGATTTTAATGTTGAAATTATGGCAGACCTAATTGTCTCTCGTTCACCAGTAATCAGGTTAGCAGGTCTTATAGACCTTAAGTATAAAAACAAAAAATTAGATTATGCACTTGTGCACAGCGGTCTAGATCGACAGGCGTCCCGCCAAACTCCTTTATTAGAATTGGAATCAGTAGCAAGACTACGAGAACATCCAAGATTAGCAGTAGCAGGGGGAATTCGAGTAGATGACATATCTAAGCTGTTAGTATATCCACTGGATATTATTATTGTGGGTGGAGGGATAACTAAAGCGAAAAATCCAAAATTTGCTGCCCAGAAAATTCGAGCAGCTATTCATAATCATTTTAAATAAAGCAATTTTAAAAAATTTAATATTTTTCTGGGAAGTGAATGGTTAATTAAAAAAAGATTTGTATAACTCAAATTTAAAATAGATATACATTAGAAATATTTTAGTTTTTTAATTTTTAGGTTATCAATCAAGGATCAATATAAAATTAAGAAATAGTTTGTGATCCACTTGTTAATGAATAACTTTTGATGTAGATTGAAGTTTTTTCAATTTTATTTGATATTCTGTGCAAACTTTATATTCCGGAAAATTACATGAGTTTTTATTAACTGGTAGAGCACAATTATGTGAAAAAGGACACTCAAGCAAATTATTAAGTGAATTATTCAAATTCCCAACCTCTAAAATTTCTGTTACAAAAAAAAAAAATTCATTGAGTTTATACTTTTCGTCTATTTTTTATTAGAAGATTAATATTATGAGTAATAGTCAAATGTAATACTTTAAAATCTATCATCCAATTCTATTCCACAATTGGTACAGTGTTTATTAGTTAAAATTTTTAAATTGAATTGAATGTATTTGGCTAATTCATCTTCTAAATGTGAGTAAATATCTTCCAGCATAATGTCTTCAATTGAAATTAACTTTAATCTCCCTTTTCGGTACAATTCAAGTTTTTCGGCTTTTCTTTTCATATATTCTTTTCCAAAGTAACCCCAATATTCAATATAAACGTCAAATTCTGGTAGATACCAGTCGTATTTGATTGATCTCCCTCGTATATATATAGTATTTTCATACTCGTGGCCAATTCCAAGACGATGAAGATGATTATCTATTATTAATTCGGCTTTTGATTTTACTACGTGCCCATCAAGACATTGAAATGATGTAGCTTTTTGAAGAAAATCTTTTTCCTTACCTAGTTTTAAAATTTTAAAAATAAGCCAATAAATGAAAACTAAAATTATTACAAATACAACACCACCTAAAATGAAATATACAAGAATTTGACTCAGATTTGACCACCTTTCATATATTTTAAATTAAAGGAAGTTAAGTTCCTAATTCATATAATCAAGGTATCAATTATTTAATAATTAAGAGTGAGTAGTTTACAGTAATTTTTTATCAAGTAGAATCTATTTTTAAAATTGCAGACTAATAGACAGTTGAATCTAGTAATTATTCTATTTTTATTTAGAAATACTTTTTGATATAGAGATTGGAATAATGGATGAATAGAAAAGTATAAATGGGAGAGTATCCATAAAGTGTATGCAGTAGAAGTTATATATTCGGGCGAATATATTCTGTATTATAAATATATGAGACGTTTTAGATAATAAATCATTTTTCAATGAATATGGAATAAATAGATATGAAATATGTCATAGATGTAGATGAGATAAAACATATAGTCTGTTTAAAATGTGGGTGGGGGCTACCACTTGTTCCCAGAGATAAATTTCTGGAATTCGAAATTGAATTTAGGAAACAACATGAAACCCATCCATTAACAGTATTAACGACTGCCGAATTACATGATCTGGCGGAAAAACGCGCTGAATTAAGAAAATACGTTAAATCTGCTAAAAGTTGGGCTGATGTAAATAAAGATTGGTTAATTTAAGACAATTTATCTAATTTTCGTATTAATATACGGCATTGAGAGTGATTAATTGGGGAAAATTATACCTATTATTTTAAAAAGAATATAAAACTGAGTCTAATGTCATCTCATTTTTTTAGTAAAAAAATCGACATAATTTGGGATTCAACGTGAAATCCTTTTCATTGTTGAATTCCTTTTACTATAATTTTACTAGATTAATTGTTATCAATAAGAGTTAAGATAATCGCTTAAATTCAATAATAAATAAATAATCTATAAATGCAAGTTTTAATAATTTAACAAAAGAATTAATTTTATGAAATCAATCATAATTGTTTCTAAAAACAGAAGAAATTAAAATGAAGGATCAAGATATCATGAAGATTGAGTACCCAGAGGATCCTGAAGGATGGTTTGATTTAGGAGTAAAGCTGGGGGAAAAAGGAGATTTTACTGGAGCTATTGAAGCTTTTAATAAAGGATTGAAACTTAATCCTGAGGATGTGGTTGCATGGATCAATTTGGGAATCGCACACGGTCAGACAGGAGATTCTCAGGCAGAGATAAGAGCTTACGAGAAAGCACTTGAACTTGATCCTGTAAATGTGGAAGTTTGGGTTAATCTTGGTATAGTTTTAGAAGAAACAGACAATTTTACGGATGCGATTAATGCCTATAAGAAAGCATTAGAGCTTGATTCAAATGATACAGATATTTGGTTTGATCTTGGAGTGGCTTTTGGAAGGATGGAAGATTATAAGAATGCAATTAAAGCTTATAAAAAAGTTCTAGAGCTTAATCCCTCTGATTCACAAGCATGGCTTAATTTAGGAGTTGTACATATACAGACAGAGGACTTTGAAGAAGCACTGAAAGCTTTTGAAAAAGCATTAGAGGTTGATCCTAAAGATGAAAAAGCATGGTACAATCTTGGATTAGCACTTGGACAAACTGGCGATATTGAGGGTGAAATTAAGTCTTATACTAAAGCTCTTGAACTAGATTCGAATATTGGGCTCGCATGGTATAATCTCGCGGTAGCTCTTGAGAATAAGAAAGATTATAAAGGATCAATAGATGCGTATAAAAATGCGCTTGAACTTGATCCTGCTGATGATGAGACTTGGGATGATTTGAGTATAGTTCTCGAAAAAGTTGGTGATCTTGAAGGAGCAAAAAAAGCGCGGAATAAAGCAAAAAACCTAAGGAATAATTGAAATTTAATAAAGTTTAAAATTATTGAAGAAAATTAATTTTTATTCTAAAAATCTAAATTTTGAGAGGTAACCCGCTTCATAAATCTCTAAACCTTAACATATATGTCCATAAACTTATGGGGGATAAATGTACCTCAATCCTTTTTATGATATTTTCTAATCATTCAATGATCCAAATCTTGGAGAAAAAATTATGAAGAAATTAAGTAAAATAGTATTAAGTGCCTTCATGTTGATGATGGTATTTTCTTTAATAAGTGCTGTCAATGGAAATGCGATTGGGCAATCTGATCAAATCGTAGAAGTTGATGTTGATTCAATTCAAACACAACAACTAAGTAATGTTAGAACTACCTATTTATTTCGAGAAATGACCCAATTAACAATATGTGCTAATGTATATTTAGATTTAAATATCAACTGTAAAGCTTCAAGTATTAAAGAAAAAGACTTTATGCTTCAACTTGAAGGAGAGAATAATCTTCAACTGACTATGACTTGTACTCGTGAAGAAAATCAATTAGGATTAATGGACGGCAATATTTTCAGAGTAAGAAATAGAAATATGTATAGATATCAAGAAGGATTCATTGTTGCTATTGAATGTGTCTGTGGTTGTCAATGTCAACCTGAATGTAAGTGCGTTTGTGATTGCGAATGTGAGTGTTTAAATGAATGTCAATGTGTTTGTGATTGTGAATGTGAGTGCGATTGTGAGTGCGAATGTTTAAATGAATGTCAATGCATTTGCGATTGTGAATGTCAATGCCAAAATGAGTGCCAATGTATTTGCAATTGTGGAGATGAATGCTGTTTTAATCAAGCTAGGCTAAGAATAAGAGCAACAAATCAAAATATGTTTGGTAAATGGGCTTATTACGCTGCAAATTCTAAAGAATGGGTTACTGTACCAACCACAGTAGAGGATGGATATTTAACTGCTCAAATAGATCATTTTTCAACTTGGACAGTATTAGTACCCCTATCATTTAACCCTGATAGTACTACCTTGGTTATCGGAATTAGTGCTAGTGTTGCTGTCTTGGGGATTATTATTGGAATTTCTGTTGTATCTTTTAAAAAAAGAAAATAATTATCTTTAATTTATTTTTTTTAATTTTTTATTATGACAATATCAATTGAAATAATTCTGGCTTATGTAATTTTAACACCCTTTATTATAGTAAATATCTTATTTGCTTTTGGCTTATTTTTTCAAAAAAGAACGGCCATTTTTCTTCAAAAGGCTTTAAAAATGGAAGAAAAATTTAATGACTCGAAGAATAAAATCTTAAAATATGTTATTTTTATCATTTGGATAACTGTTGGAATAATAAATGTATTTAATTTAGACAATCCAATTTCTTTAGGTGCCCTTTTAGTTTTTTTAGCATTTCGAAGTGGAACTACACTAAGTAAGCGTTTGATTTATGGAATTCATGATATAAAGATTATGAAGTTAAAATATTCGGAAAAAAAAATTTCCAAAATTATCTCACGAGTCGTTGGAACTGGAATCATAATTGAATTATTATTTTTATTATCCTGGGGGATACTCTATAGATATCTTAGTATATCAATTAAATCAAATTTTGGGATTGATGTAAACATCTTAGTAATAATTCTTTGGGTTTTCGGGTTTATTTTTGGAATTATTTTCTCATTGATACAAAGTAGCATCACAAAACAATTTTTACTTAAAAATGAGGTCGGGATAATTCTATTACTCTCGGGAGAAGTTACTAAGGATAGGATCAAAAAAAAACTATTGATTCCAAAATTTTTTCGAAAATAAGAACATTCTCAGGTAAATAAATATAAATTATTTTCCATTTTTTAAAATACATATAAAAGCTTATTAACATTAATTAGATGTGACAGAGGAATTTAAAGAGATTAATTAAATAGAAAAAAATGATAATGACTAATTGCGAATTCTGTGAAAAATTGATCCATGGGAGTAAATGGAATAAAGAATACCTTCATATTAATATAGCCCAGCAAGAAAAAAAGCGATTTTTCTGTTCTCGCCAATGTAAATTAGACTGGATTTTTAAAAAAAGCGAGGCATAAGTTCCATTTACTAATTAATAAAGCCAAAACATAATATATTTATGGCCTCTAATATTTAGATTATCAATGAAGACAAAAATGGAAAAAGACGACAATCGATCGTGCCAATCCACTAATGATCCCAGCGAGTGGAATGGAAGAACAATAGAAATTGATGACGCTGGGACAGGAGATCTAGTCGGAGATGCCTTTATTGGCTTCCAAGATACTAAAAGTGGGAAGATAATCTTTCAATCAGTCCCAGTTGGTCTCTATAATGAAGATAATAAGGATGATAATCGACCAAAGAAATATATTGTAGAGGTCGTAGTGAAAGCTCTTAGAGCACTTAATTATAGTAAGGGAGATAGGATACTTCTATGTAGAGGTAGTTGTTTCGATCTTGTTAGAGAATATTTTGATGATAATGATATTTATTACGAGCCTGCTATTATTGAAGGTGCCCTTCAAGATGCGGTTGAGGGAAGATTTATCCAACATCTTAGAAAACTTGGAGTTTCTTCTAAAAAACTTACGAAAGAATCTGGTATAAAAAGATACTTTATTTTATTTGATTGGGTATGCCGAGATTTTCCAAATCGGGAACGCTTCGTAAAAACTGGGTTTCCCTCTTGGAAAAAGAAATGGAGGAAAATTGCCAGCAAGAGATACACAAAGTATCATCAGAATAAATCTCCTGAAATAAATAAAATTAGAAGAAGAGCAAATGAAATTTATAAACTTATGAGTGATAATCCTACTTCTTTAAAAGAAGCTCTCTCCCAAATCTAGAGTTTTTCATGTTTTATATTATTTAAAAAGATATTTTTTATTCTAGGTTTTTAACATAGTTTTTTATAAGTAATTAGCTTAAACTCAAAAGAAGAAAAAATCCTATTATTTATCATCCATAAAATTTCGAATATATTGGCTATATAAAAGGTGTATAGTTCTGATTTCTCTTTTCTACATATTGTTGGTGATAATCTTCAGCTTCCCAGAATTCTGAAGCGGAGACAATTTGTGTGACAATAGGTCTTTTAAAGCGTTTAGATGCTTCAAGTTTAGCCTTAGAGTTCTCTGCTTTTTCCTTTTGCTCTGAGTTAAGATAGAAGATAGCTGAACGATATTGAGTACCAATATCAGGACCTTGACGATTTAGTGTTGTTGGGTCATGAATAGACCAGAAAACATCCAATAGATCATCATAGGACACGATGGAAGGGTCAAATGTAATTTCTATAGCTTCAGCATGACCTGTTTTATGAGAACATACATCTGTATAGGTGGGTTCGCTAAAAGTTCCTCCTGTATATCCTACTCGAGTAGCAATGACACCTTTAACCTTACGGAACTTATCTTCTACACCCCAAAAACAACCCGCACCAAAAATAGCTTTTTTAGTTTCCATATTATTCATGTAAAAACTAAGAAAATTAAAAGTGAGTCTAATTTTGTATAAATTTCAATACGATATTAGATTTTATTTATAAGTATATTAGGAAAAAGTTTTTACTATCTATAAGACAAGAATTCTAATAATTAAGATTTCTTTTTAACAGTATGAAGTCTAAAAATTCTGAAGATGAATGGAAAAAGAAATTAACAAAAGAACAATACCAAGTTCTCCGAGAAAAAGACACTGAAGCCCCTTTCACAGGAAAATATGTGGATAATCATGAAAAAGGAATTTATAAATGTGCTGGATGTGGTAAGCCTTTATTTTCTTCTGATGATAAGTTTAATTCTGGAACAGGATGGCCTAGTTTTTATGAGCCCATGAATAAGGATGATATTGAAGAAAAAGTAGATAAAAGTCATGGAATGGTTCGTAAGGAAGTTCTTTGTAAAAATTGTGGTGGGCATTTAGGACATGTTTTTGATGATGTTCCAAAAAATAAGGGTTGTCGATATTGTATCAATTCGATTTCTTTAGATTTTGAGAAGAAATAGTAGAAATTATAATATTTTTCTGATTTTATTTGTAAATCTAAACATAAAATTTAATATTAATTAAAAATGGCTTAATATTTCACTTCAAATAATTTATAAATAATATTTTATTAATTCGCTAACTAATAAATGGAAAAAGAATAACCTAGTTTAATTTTCATCTTCTAAAACTAATATAAGAGTATAATAAGAATTAAAGTGATTAAGTAGATACTTCCTTTATTTTTATAGACAAGTCAATTTTTCTGTTATCAAACCCAAATTACAAGTGAAATTGACTTTAAAATTTTACTTCAAAAATGATATAGATAAATAGTCTATTAACTTAAGAAATCTTATGCCACAGATAAGTGCTAGGAATGTATTGAAGGGTAAAGTAAAAAAAATCGTTCATGGTGCAGTTAATTCTGAGGTTATTATAGAATTACCAGGAGGTATTGAGATAACTTCGATAATTACTAAAGCATCTGCCGAGCGTTTAAAATTAAAAGAAGGAAAAGAGGTTGTAGCTATTATAAAAGCTACAAATGTAATGCTTGGAACTGGTTTTTAACCTTCGATAATTTTTATACTAAATCAAAAATACATTTTATTAATTTTGATTAATTTTTTTATTCTTTTTTTTAAGAGATTTACTTCGGAGTGTAATATCATAAAGCCATTTATGAAAACTAAGGTTCTTTACATTCAAAATAGGTTTGGCAGTGACTCTAATTTCTTTAATTTTTCCCAATAAAACGATGACAACGATTAATCGAACAGTTCCAGATAATAGAAATATAAAATGATAGGAATTCATGAACGTGAAGGGTATAAAGCTAATTAGAATGCTTCCAATAAGTCCTCCAGTAATTATGGATAATCCGATTAAAAAATTATATATTGCAATATAATAACCTCGTTTTTTTGATGGAATATTATCATAAATGAAATTGGATGTAGCTAGATTAAATGCAGTCCAGCCAAGACCACTTAAAATTTGAATGCCAAGAAAAATCTGGAGTGGAGAGTTATATATTATCCAAAAAAATGGTAAAAAAGGAATAATAATAGCCCCTAATTGAATTAGTCTTACATTACCATATTTATCAGATAATCTCCCCAGTAAAGGAAATGTAACTAGACCAATTAAAGTTGAGGATATATTTATAGTCATAAAGAGGGCATATTCAAATCTTAGCTGAGTGAGCATATAGACTGAAAAAAATGGTTTTGCAATCCATTGTCCCAGGCTTAATAATGTCACAAATAACGTAAATTTTCCAAAATTACTTTTTGGAAGTTCTTTAATGACTTGAATTATTTTTATATGGTCTGTTTTCTCAAAATTAAAAGGAGGATAATATAATTTAGTATAGATTAAAGTGGAAATCAAACGAGAAACGAAACCCAAAATAAATACTACAATAAATCCAAAATAAATAATTTCATTAACATTAAACCAATCTAAAGAAAATGATAAAAGAATCACTCCTATTATTGCTATTAATTGTGTAATTAAATTTCTCTTAGCAAAATATCTACCCCTAAATCCCTCTGGGACTATATCTCCCATTATAGAAAACCATGGTGGTGTCATAATCCCTGCAAATAGCATGTAGGTGAGAAAAGTTAAAATTAATAGCCATGGTAGAAAAATTTGCAGAATAGCATTTTGATATAAAAGAGCAATAATTAATAAGAAAGGCCAAATGAAAGTTTGTCCAATAACTCCACGTAAAATAATTTTTTTTCTTGCCATATTTTCAATATTACGAGACCCAATTATTTGCCCTAAAGGCGAGAACAAATTCCCTAATGATGTTAATATCCCCACTTGAAATGGTGATGAATTTATGCTAAGAGAAAAAGGGACGATGTAATTGTCTGCTAAAGCACTACTAAATACACCAAAAGAACCTTCAACAATTGAGCCTCGCATAGATCTCTTTTTGAGTTTTTTTTCAATCTGAGCATCAAGATCATCTAATGGAGTCGAAATTTTTATCACTAAAACATAATTTTTAAATTTTTTTTCAAAAAGAGTTTTTTTTCTTATTCACTAAAAATGATCCAAACACATAAAAAATTCATTATTTTGATGTTAATTTCATTTATATGCGTAGAAAAACTTTATATTCTCGAAATCATTCAATGTAAACTTAAGAATCCCTTAGAAAAACTCATTTTATAATTTGGTTTTGATTTTATAAATATTTCTAAAAAATTAATAATCTGATTTTTGCTCTAATAACAAGCTTATAGAAATAGGGTAATTAGGTAAAAAAAAATTAATAAAAATAGAGGTTATGAAAATGATAAATGATATTGAGAATTTCGACCACAAAATTTTAAATAACGTAAATGAATTTCCAAGTAATATTTTAAAAAAAATAGATGTGGGATTAAGAAATGAAGCCAATATTGAAGATAACAAACTTAGATCTATAAATAATGAGAATTTAGTCCACCATTTTTACGATTTTCCTAAATACTATGATAAAGCATTTACTAGAGATGTGAAGGGAGATATTTCTTTTTTCATTGATTGTTTTCAAAAATATTCAGACATAGAAATAAAACGAGTTCTAGAACCAGCATGTGGGCCAGGTATGTTCTTAGAAATTCTACCTCAATTTGGTTTTTATGCCTTAGGATATGATTTAAATCCAGCAATGGTGGAATATGCTAAACAAAAGCTGAATAAATCTGGTGTTAAAAGTAATGTTGCTGAAGTTATTGAAGGTAACATGAAAAATATGAAATTTGATGATAAATTCGATGCAGCTTTTATTGCTATAAATAGTTTAGGATATTTACGAGATGAGGAAGATATTTCTGCACACTTTAGAATAATGGGAGAATCAATTAACAAAGGTGGGCTTTATATTGTTGAGTTAAGCTGCCAATGTAATGATTTGAACAATGAGAAAAAATATGATGATACATGGTATGTAAAAGAAGATGATCTTGATATTGAATTAACTTGGGCAATTAATTGGTATGATATTAAAAATCGAATACGTCACGTAGATTTTCGCATGGTAGTTAATGAAAATGGAAATAATTTAGTGATAAGTGAAGCTCATGAACTACGTTTATGGATATTTGATGAATTTAAACGTTTTACAGAATTAGGTGGGTTTGAAATTGTTGGAGTTTACAATCAAAATTATGAAAGAATTGATGATAATACAACTATTACTGGAGAATTAGGTGCACTATTTTTCATTTTGAAAAAGATATAGAAATAAATTTTTTTCAGGAAAAAATAATTCGAGAGTTAATATTCATATTTCTTAAGACCATCAAGGTACCATTTATTTAAATGTGGTATATCTTCCATTTTGCTGAAATTAGTTTTTTTGTCAAGTAGAACAAGGAAGATTTTTTTATTTCTCTTTATATTGTTTAATATTTTATCATCTTTAATTTCTGTCAATTTATTCTCATTTATATCAATATAGAACATTAAATAATTTTCAATGATGATGTTTTCCGAATCCAATTCATATTCAATTTCTTCCTTAATGTCCCTAATAAATTGTTTTAAACTCCCGGTAATAGGTATCCAACCTTGAATAAAACTGCTTTCTATCTTATTTAAAAAAAAATATTTCCCAATTACTTCATTTGATATGGATTTTTTCACCTCATATTCATTTTTTGTAAAATTTCTTTACCAATTTTTTTTTTATTATTTAAAAAAATGAAACCTAAGAGAAATATTTAATCTATTTTATTTGGGTATGAAAATGAGATTTCTCTGAGGTGCTATAAATTATTTATGTTTTGGTTATATTCGTTTTTAAACTCTAATTAATGTAGAGGGCTGTATTTTTTGATTAAATTTCAAAAACCTTTTTCATAATTGATTCTCAAATATAGAGAAAAGAAATAGTCTACTTTATGCCTCGCTCTTATGGTAATTAGTAATCTCATGGCTTTTAGATTATAGTTTTGCTATGATTGAAAAATAAAATTAAATATCCTAATATTAAAAGTTTTTAACCTAAAAAATTGTATTTAAATTAAAACAAAAAAAAATACCATGTCAGACGAAGAACTTAGGGATCAAATTAATAAAATAGCAGTGGAAATCGAGAAAATTGAACAAGTGGCAAAACAAAAAGAGATTTATATAAGAAATAAACTTAAAGAAGAATTTGATCCTAAAATTAGTGAAATCGAAGTAAAATTGCAGAATCACCAACATATTTTCAACGAACTGGTTAATAAAATCAATGAATTGACATTAAAAAAAAAAGAATTAACTCATATTATAAAAAATTTAGAGAATGAGTACAATACTTTAAAAAAGTCCAGAGATAAAACTTTAAATGAGAAATTAAAAGCAATCACTAAAGAGAAGAAAACTAAAACAAAAGTAATTGACCAAAATATAAAAATACTTGAAAAAGAGTTAAAAGCAAGCGAAACCAAATAATTAATTTTTACTAATTTAAAAAAAAAGAATTTATTATACTTTTATTCATGAACTTATTTCTACTAAATTAATTCAAACTCTCATTGTACTTCAATGTTTTAAACTATTTATAATTAAAATTCATATTAAGAAATATACTAAAAAGAGTTAAAATATTTATGAGAACATCAATCTATTATTTTACGGGAACTGGAAACTCTTTAATAATTGCAAAAGAGTTAGTTAAAAAATTAGAAGAAACTGAGCTTATACCTATAGCTAAGATATTTGAAAGTGAAAATCTCGAAGCAAGAAGCCAAAATGTTGGCTTTGTTTTTCCACTATATTGGTCTGGATTGCCTAAAATTGTATATGATTTTATCAGCAAACTTGATCTTAGTTATTCTAATTACTTTTTTACAGTTATAACGAGTGCTGGTGATATTAATGAATTCCCATTGAAACAATTGAATAAGATTCTAAAACTTAAATCAAAAAAATTAAATGCGGGATTTTTTATAACAATGCCTAGTAATTATATTATTGGATCTGATACTCACTCCGAAGAACATCAGAAAGAATTTTTTGAAAAAGCAAATAAAAAAGTTGTAACCATCTCTGAAATTGTTAAGAACAGAAAAGAAAATCTCCCTCAAGATATTTTTGAAAAAGATCTGAGCAGAAGTGAAAAGTTTAATAAAAATTTTCGAGAAGAAGTATTCGAAAGCGATAAATCATTTTATGCTAACGATAATTGTAACAATTGCGGAATATGTGAAATTGTTTGTCCAGTAAATAACATTATATTAACCGAAGGTGTACCTCAATGGCAGCACCGATGTCAGCAGTGTTTAGCATGTATTAATTTTTGCCCTGAACAAGCTATTCAATTTGGTAAAGAAACATTAAAATCAAATAGATACCATCATCCTGATATTACAATTGAGGATATGAAAAGCCAAAAGAGAATGTTATGAGATGGATAATTTTTTTTAATATTTCTTTTAAGTATTCCAATTAACTAGAAATTTCTTATAATTAAATAACTATAAAAATTTTTAAAATATTTAATTAAACCTATTAAGGTTTTTTAATATATATTCAATATGAATAATGAACCGGATAACTATGGAGATCTCTTTCAGCAAAAATCAAAATATATTAGAAATAATTTGCCGCATCATAAATTAGATTGGTCAAAAAAACCAGAAGCTTTTAAAAAATATCCAGGAGCGATAAAGACAATCAAATTGCCTAATCCTGAATTTGATAAAGATATTAGATTTTGGCAGGTACTATTAAATAGAAAATCTATTAGAGATTTTAAAAATGATCCTATTACTTTATCACAACTAAGTCTTTTATTATTTGGAATGTCAGGATTAACTCGAGTTTTTCCTCAAGTCGCTTTTAGAACCGTACCATCTGCAGGTGGATTATATCCAATTGAAATATATCCTGTCATAAATAATGTTGAGGATATAGAACAAGGAATATATCATTATAATATTCCAAAACATAGTCTTGAATTGTTGGAAGAAGGTGATCCTCGTATTAAAATCACACAAAGCTGTCTAGATCAGCAGATAGCATATAATTCTGCTGTGAACTTTATATGGACTGCGATTATAGAAAGATCTAGATGGAAATATCTCCAAAGATGTTATCGTTATATCTATATGGATGCAGGTCATATTGGTCAGAATTTTTATTTAATTGCTGAGGCTTTAGGTTTAGGAGCTTGCACTATAGGTGCTATTTACGATGATGAAATTAATACTTTTTTAGGGATTGATGGGATCCATGAAACAGCGATATATGTAGGTGTTGTAGGAAGAAAGTTTAATAAATGATATTAATGAGATTCTACATTATAAAGGAAATTATTAATATGTTTAAAAATCTATTAACCAATTACTTTTTTTCCTTATTGATAGCATTAATTCTTGAATAAAATTGTTGTTTATTTGAATCTAAAACAAAAAGTATTGCTAAACTTAATGCTTATTAAATTATGAATAATCAAAAATAGAAACCTTTAAATGTAAAATAAATGGTTATTTTCATCAAATAATTGATCTTTAAAAATAGTTAATAAACTTAAAGGAGACGTAAAGAATAATGGCAAAAAAGAAGGCTCCAAAGAAGAAAGCTCCAGCTAAAAAAGCAGGTCCGAAGAAGAAAGCTCCTGCGAAAAAAGCAGGCCCTAAAAAGTAAGGTCCCGCTAAAAAATAAATATAATTATTTTAAATTTAATATTTTTTTTTATTTTTAGTTAAAGTTTTAATATTTAATTCAAATCATGAATAGTTATAAATAGAAAGAAGTTTATTGCTATGTCTTTATATAAATGAGAATTATTTCATCTTGGATTCTTTTTCTTTCTTTTCCAAGATGTTTTTCTAATCTAATTTTTTTGACTCTTCCATAATGTTCTAATAAAAATCATGATGTTCTATTGATTTTCTTCAAAAAATTTGGATAAATAAGTTTTGAATATTTTTTTTAGTATGTAGTCCTAATAGTTGTTAAATAAAGATATCAAATATTAGAATAATGAATTATCTACGTACTGCGTCTTCTCCTATAAAAGAAAAAAACAATAATGCCTAAAGCTCCTGCTATAAAGACTAAAGTTAAAATAATTGTTATTACTGAATATTCAGGGGGTATTGGGATGAGTATACATCTCATTAAAGGAAAATTATCTTGACTGTTAGCAGTACCATTTATTAAATATGCAATATCTCCGATTCCATCTCCATCTTCATCTTCTCCATCATAATCATCCCAGTAATTCCCAATATTTCCATCGTCCCATATGTTTAAAATTCCATAATCAGTACCTTGAAAATAATTGCCAATAAAACAATTTCTATAAATTCTGTTATTACAAGAAGAAAAATCTAAGATGATCCCGATTTGATCGTTGCGAATAAGCATATTATCAAAAATTTTTGTTGTATTAGTTGATAATAGAAATAAACCTATATCATTATCCTTAACTGTATTTCCTATAATACTATTATTGTAACTTTCTAGTATTGTTATTCCAATAATATTATCTTCAACATTATTTTTTTCTATTTTATTTCCATAAGAATCATTAACAAAGATTCCAAAATTATTCCAATCTACAATATTATTATTGAATTGAGTGTTATTACTCCTGAAAAAACTCACTCCAATTGGATTGCTTTCCACTTCATTAAAATACAGTTCGTTAGAATCACTAATGGTTAAATTAATCCCAAATATTTTATTTTCCCAGATAAAATTATGGTTAAATGTATTGTATTGACTATTAATTAATTCTATTCCACTTATGTTATTATGACAAAATGAATTAAGATGAATAATGTTATTCGTAGAGTCTATTAAACACATTCCACTTAAACTGTGTACATCAAAATTGTTGCTATAAAAATAATTATGATGACTATTAATTAAAAGAATCCCATTGCTATTATGGCTATAACTCATAATATCTGTTATTTCAGAATTATTTACATTATAAAGCTTAATCACTGCATTCTTTTGGTACATGTCTATACTCTCAGTTAAAAAGCAATGCCTTAAGACGAAATATTCATTTGAATTTCTTATCTCAATACTGCTATCATGCAGCTGCCCTGTGATCGAAATAAACTCAATAAGATATGGATCCTCAGAAGTTCCAGAACCTGTACACCAATAATGTTCGGTGGCAAATTTAGTCCAATTGTGATTTGGATCATCATTATCAATAAATATCGGATTCACTTCCGTAATTTGAGAGGGTTTAAGGGTTTGATTAAATATTTTAATCAAATCTGTCTCCTGCACCATTAGATTATTGCCAATAATAACTAAATTAAATAATAGGGGTAATATAAAACTTGTTTGAAAAGCAAAACAAATGAAAATATATTTATGGATTTTTCTCATTTTAATCAAAACTCAAATTTTCTGTCTTATTTTTATAATTTATTGTAAAAATATTTAAAGATTATATTCTCAAAACAATATTTCTTTAAAAAATTAAATTAATAAACCAAGCATGAATCAGATCTAATGAAAGTAAATTTAATATATTAATTATATATCTAAATAGGTGATTTTCATAGTTAGAAAAGAAATTCTTGAAAAGTTAAAAGATAAGAAAATCTCTGTGTATGTTAAAGATGTCACAGAAAGGAGTTGGTTTTCTGGTGTACTAGAAGAGGTTTCTGATGATATTATTCAAATAAGAGAAAAAGCTAATTATTCAGAGTGTCGATATTATATTTTAATCTCTGAGATTGTTGTAATTTCTGAAAGTTTAACTTAGAACCAATCTATATTAATATATTTTTTATAATTTAAATAAAAAAATCAATTAAAGCCAATTTACTTTAAGAGGCTTACGTGCAGGAATTCTGTAATAGTGGGCTTTTGGGTATCCTATTGCTAATGTGTATCCCGTACTGTGTTTTATTGGAATTTTCACGATTTTTGCTATGGCTCTAAAAATATTTAAGAAACTATTAATGTATCCTAATGAACAGGTGCCTAAACCTAAGGTTTCAGCAGCTAGCATTATCTGACACGCAGCTAAAGTACAATTTTCCTTTAATGATAAAGCTTCTTTAGGGGAATGAAGTATAATAAGTTCAGCGTCCCAACGCCATACTTCTTCACCATGTTTTATTCTTTCTAGTTTCCTTTTAAAAGCGGGAGTCAGATCTTCGAGCTTCTTTATAAGTTCAGGGGGAAAGGTTCGTTCCAAGGTTTGTCTTCCTTGCGGATCTTCAAAAGTCTCAACAAGATTTTTAATCAAATTGTTTATCTCATTAGATAATTTTCTTAGTGTTTCACGGTCCTGAACAACAGTAAAATCGACATTTTCTTGATTATGTGCTGTAGCAGAATACCTTCCTGCTACATTTAATATTTTCTCAATTAACTCCTTTGGAACAGGTTTATCTTTAAATTGCCTTCGAGACCTCCTTGTTTGAAAAAGGTTAGATAAAGACTCAAAAGATGGTATTTCACCAATGGTAGGAATTTCTCTAAGGATTTTATCTTTATAAGCTTTAAGTGTAATAGCATTAACTGGACATACTGCGACACATTTTCCACACTCAAGACAATTTTCATCTGCTTCTTTATGTAAACATAAGTTATTTGAATCAAAATAATAATATCCACATTCTTTTACACAAGCTTCGCATTTAGTACAGGAATCAATATCTACTATTATTTTGGAATTCTCTAGCATACTAAAAATTTCTCTTTATATTTTTTTTTTAATAAATCATAAAACATATCAAATTCTATTAATGTTTTTAAATCTCTTTTAGATGTTAATCTAAGTTTTATATAAGTTGAAAGTTAAAAATAGGCACTCTATTATTTATATAAAAGATAACTCATAAAAATTAAGGAAATAATATAAAAATGATTAAATCAATATTAATCTGCGATTCTCAAGGTTATCCATTTTATTCAAAGAAATTAGATCAAGATTTGGGTGAAATAGATCCAACTATTTTTAGTGGGTTAATATCAGCTATAGGAGCTATAGGAAAAGAGTTATTTAAAGAGGATATTGCCACAATCTCTTATGGAGAAAAATATGAAATCACGATTATTACAAAGGAATTGTTCGGGGAAAAAAGATTAATCTATTTTGTCTTTGTGATTGAAGGAGATATGGATCTTAAATTAATGAGACAGTTAAGCACCAACATTTTCATCGAAACTAAACATGTTTTAAAAGATCCATATTCCGCTAAGCTGGATATTAAAGAAAAAGTAGATAGAATATTAGAAAATCTATAAGATTCAACCAAACAATTCAATTACTTTCAAAAAATAATTTTACTAATTTTTTCTTTTCATTCTGTAGTATTAATCCTCTGTCATCAATCTATAGATTTTATTAATTAAATTTAAATAGAAACTATAAATTCATTTTCAGAATCTAAGATTAAAAATGAAGTGATAAATTTTATGGCTCAGTTTAAAGTACTTACATATATTCAACCATTAAAAGAAGCAAAAAAGGATTTTCAACCTTATGAATTTGAGAAAATGGTAAACCAACATCTTCAAGAGGGTTGGAAAATCATAAATTGCGATGGGATCTTCCTAGGTGGGGTTAGCCCTGAAAATGGTATTCATTATTGGGCATATTTAATTAAGGATTAAATCAATAACATAAACATTTTTTTTTATTTTAAATAAAATTTATTTAGCGATTATCGCGATTTTGATTAGTTCTAGTTTTAAAAGTAGAGATATATGAATATATTTAATAACAAGTTGTTTCATTAATTTATAAATATTAAAAAAACAATTTTGTATAAAATATGATTGCACGAGAGATTAAAGGGCGCCCTAAATTTGAATCAGGTCAATTTTTAGGATATGTTTTATGGAAACAATCAGATGGTTTTCATTTAAGATGGACATCAAAAGGAAAAAAAGCACACAGTTTTCAAGGAAAAATAATATATCAGACTAAATTAAGAATTACAAGGAAATTTGTGCCTAGAACTGGACTTAAAATATATGAAGCTGGAGAAAAAATGATTTATTGGAATTCTTTAGAAGAAAGGAAGACAAGTGGTATAGATTTTATTACTCCTGGCAATTTCATGTTAGAATTAAGTATTGATAAAAAGAAAATAAAGACAAAAGTAATATTTTTAGGGTCTCAAATGAAGAATCCAGATACTAATCCTTTCATCATTACTCAGACTGAGGAAAAGATACCAGAAAAAGAATTAAAAAGATTAATAGGAAAAAAGATTAAAGAGCCATTAAAAGAAATCGAACCGAAAGCAATCTATGAACTTACTCCAGATCTAGTGCCAGCATATGAACCAGTATATGAGCCCGAACCAGAACCAGTATATGAGCCCGAACCAGAACCAGTATATGAGCCGGAACAAGAACCAGTATATAAGCCCGAACCAGAACCAGTATATGAGCCCGAACCAGAACCAGTATATGAGCCCGAACCAGAACCAGTATATGAGCCGGAACCAGAACCAGTATATGAGCCGGAACCAGAACCAGTACATGAGCCGGAACCAGAACCAGTATATGAGCCGGAACCAGAACCAGTATATGAGCCGAAACCTGAACCAGTATATGAGCCCGAACCGGAACCAGAACCAGTATATGAGCCGAAACCTGAACCAGTATATGAGCCCGAACCGGAACCAGAACCAGTATATGAGCCGAAACCTGAACCAGTATATGAGCCCGAACCGGAACCAGTATATGAGCCGGAACCAGAACCAGTATATGAGCCCGAACCGGAACCAGAATATGAACCAATATATGAATCTCTTCCAGAAGAAAAACCTGAAAAAATTAAAGAATCTGAAGAGAAAGAAGAAGAAAAATTAAATGATCTTTAATTACTCTTTATTATTTATTTTTGCTGGTTTACGGATTTAAAATAGAAAATTTAAAAGAATCTTAAAGATTATTTATGCTATGAATTATTATCTTTTAGATTTAGCACTTTTCTTTGTAATAAATAGTGCTAACATTATCATAAGTGTTATTTTCATCTCAAGAGTTAAAAAA
Source organism: Promethearchaeota archaeon (assembly GCA_048941605.1). Taxonomy (GTDB): domain Archaea; phylum Asgardarchaeota; class Lokiarchaeia; order Sigyniarchaeales; family SOKP01; genus Loki-b32. Next base: position 30,083 of record JBHLNL010000018.1, read on the forward strand.
CCTGGATTTGAACATATTCTAGGTATATTTTACATTTTACTAAGTATCCCTACAATAATTATCACGATTATAAATATCATTTTTCAAAGAGAATGGTGGTTTTGGATCTTTCCATTACTTTTTCTAATCTTTATTATTTTCGAATTTATTATTGATTATGTTAAGAAAATAGAGTTTCGCAATCCTCGAAATAAGAAGATATTAGTCCCATATTTAATCCTGTATTATATTAGCATAATATTAATGTGGGGTTTAACATGGGCATTAGGGATTTTATATGGAGCAATCACGGGGATTACTTATTTCTTACAATTAGGATGTGCAATTTATGCAGGTAAACATGGAGTAGGATAAAAGAATGAAATAAATTTAAAGGGAAAGGTGAATTAAGAATAGAAGATAATAAAATCCGAAACACTAAACGAATTTTAGCTTTAGTATTTAGTGGAATTTTCGTTGTTATAATATTGCCCATCATTGGCGTTATGGTCTCATTATATTTTGATTCGATATTATATCTCCCTAAAATTATTCCAATCCCCCTAAATATCATTATAGCAATTGTAATTTTTACTGTTGGCTTTTTTTGGGCTCTTTGGTCTAATTTTGAATTATTCAGAATCGGCAAAGGAAGTCCTGTTCCTTTAAAAGGCACCCAGACTATCAACTTAGTTGAAAAAGGGCCCTATAAATATACAAGAAACCCAATGGTCTTTGGATATATTCTGATCTGGTTGGGACTGGGTTTCTTATTTAACTCAATTTTTCTACTATTTGGATTTACCTCAATAATCACAGTATTATTGATTCTTTTTGTAAAATTATGGGAAGAAAAAAATTTAGAAAAAAGATTTGGTGATTCCTATTTAAATTACAAAAGGAGAGTATCATTCATTATTCCTTTACCACCCAAAAAGCATTAAATACAATTCAAAAAAAAGTAATAAGTCACTTTATTTTATATTGGCTTTTTAAGAAGTTTATGATATAATCTTTAACCTTATCACGATCCGGTAAGCTTGCTACCATACCGTAAATAGCAGCATCTCCGTCAGTGGACTTTCCGGGATTTTCGACAACTTCTTTAACAGTTTCTCTAAGATCTTTCAGGAATATATCAACAATCTTAGCATGATGAGGATTGACCATCATGTGTAAAGCATTGGGGAATTGGATTCGATCTAAATGCCAACCCTTCTTATCTAAACGATCTCCTAGCTGATAAATATCAATCTTATCTGATGTAAAGGAAAAGACGCTCATAACGGGCTTTCCTAGAATATATAGTTCAGGAATTTGATTAATACCCCCAATCAATTTCTTTGACGCATCCATAACAATTTTAGCTAAATTCAAATAACCATCCATTCCTAGATGTTTCATTGCTGCCCAAGCTGCTGCGATTGCTCCACCTGGACGAGTTCCTCTCATAGAAGGTGAAATATAAATACCACCTGTCCAATCTGTATATACAGAGAATTGATGTTTCCAAATCCTCTCCTTCCTATATAATATTGTGGATGCTCCTTTTGCTCCATAGCCATATTTATGAACATCAGCACTAATTGAGGTCACTCCTGGCACTGAGAAATCGAAATCAGGGACTTCATAACCAAGTTTCTTTACAAATGGTAACATAAATCCACCTAAGCAAGCATCAACATGTAATCCAATACCATGTTCTTGAGCTAGAATTCCTAATTCAGAGATGGGATCAACAACTCCTCTTGGGAAATCACAGGCTGAACCAACAATCAATATAGTATTCTCTGTGATAGCTTTCTTCATTGCATTTACATCTGCTAAATGAGTTTCACTCTCAACCGGTACTTTAACTAGTTTTACTTTAAAATAATCAGCACCTTTATCAAACGAGGGATGAGCCGAACTAGGTACCACTATTTCTGGTTCTTTTATGTTTGGAAACTTCTCTTCTGCCCAGTCTCTATAAGTTTTAATAGCCATAAGAAGGCTTTCAGTGCCTCCAGAAGTCATACTTCCAGAGCATCTTTTATCTCCATTAAACAAGTCAACAGCCATTGAAATTACTTCTGTTTCAAGCTTTCTCAAACTTGGAAAAGCCATTGGGCTGAGAGCATTCTTAGAAAAAAACATTGTATATGCTTTTTTCAGCATTTCAGTATGTTCATCCGTTGCATGATATACTAAGCTCCACACTTTTCCATCTCTCCAATCTATATCATCTTTACGTATTTCTTCCATTTCTTTTAGAAGATCTACTTCATGAATTCCTTTTTCTGGTAAAATAACTTTAGGCCTTGCCATTTCTATTCACAGAATTTTTTTAAATTTTTAATTCTTTAAAGTATTAATAAGTTAAAAAAATTATTACGTAAGTAAATTCTTTTTTATGGCACTAGAGAGTTAGTTTTATATATTATTAAAACTAAAACTTAAATTGAATTTAACTAAAAACTTAAGCGTAATTTAACAAAAATATAAAATAATTATATTGAGAGGTTTGTTTTTTATGGAAAAAGACAAACGAATCAAATTGTGTTTTCTAATTTCAATTATCTTAGTTTTCTTTTCTGGTGCTATGGCTTATGGGTTCCAAACAAACTTTGGTTCAATTGATGTCCAGGAGGTTGCTATAGTAGATTCATCTGGAAATAAAATTGTAGGAAAACTATACCGTCCTATAAGTGTAAGCGTTGCAAATCCAGCACCTGGAATTTTAGGGTTGCATGGTTATAATAATGATAAAGATGTTCAGAGACCTGCTTCATTGGAGTTAGCTAAAGCGGGTTTTGTAGTTTTAGCGCTTGATAGAGCTGCTCATGGAGATTCTGAAGGAGATTTAGAATTTAATTTTCAATGCGCTGATGCTGCATATAAATGGTTAGCAGGTTTACCATTTGTTAATGGAAGTAGTATGGGTATTTTTGGTCATTCTATGGGGTATATATTAGGTTCAATAGTAGCAGCGGTTAATCCTGACCATGATGCATGTGCATTTCAAACTTTTCCTCCATATGTGTACAATTTTGGAGTATTACATAATGTATTACATATCTGGTCCCAGTATGAAGAATGGTATGATTTACCTTCTGCTTATATTACTGGTACTCTAGCCACTCCCCCATATTACTCTAATATGACTGTAGCACAAGTTATAGCTCAAGGGATGTCCGTTCTTGAAACAAATGCAGGTGTACCTCCAGGTACTGGCGCAGTAGATACAACATATGGAAGTTTTGCTGCTGGAACTGCTTATCGAGAACATTTGGCTTTAGGATTAACTCATCCTGGTCAAACCATGGATCAGGGTTGCACAGCAGAGATTGTAGCCTGGATGCTTCAAGCTTTGATGACACACCCCACAATATCTGAAGCTCAAGCATGGAATATTGCTGCAATTGTGGGACAAACATATTTAGGAGTAGAAATTTTTAGTGGTGTAGCATTACTTTTTAGTTTTGTGTCTGTTGTTTATTTAGCGTTATTGTTACTGAAAAGCAAATTCTTTGGAGAAGTTCAGCAACCAATGCCAGAAAGAGTAGTTACAAAAGATAAAAAATACTGGTGGTTATTTGCATCTATTAATACAGTAATTGCTGCTGTATTCTTCGGGTTGTTTACGCATGCTGATGAGCACTGGCAATTTGCTACTTATGCAACCCCCTTGAAGATGGGAATGATGAACAATTGGCTAGGGTTTTTCTTAACTACTGCTGCTGCTGCTACTTTTCTTATAACTCTATGGTATTTCCTTTTCAATAGAATGGAGAGAGGTAGTATAAGGTTATATGATCTTGGGGTTACTTATGATAATGAAAAGTTTGGTACAACCTTTAAAAATAAAGCTCACTGGCAAATTTTTGGAAAGACAGTTTTACTTGCATTAATACTTTTTGGCTGGATGTATATGTTGGTAAGTATCTTCCAAACTTTCTTTTTGATCGAATTTAGAATCTTCTGGACTTTCGCAAAAATGTTTACACCTCAACGATTTATACAGTTCTTGTTGTATCTACCCATCATTCTACCATTTTTCCTCGTAAATGGTGGAGTATTCTTATTTGGGCAAATTCGTCAAGATGAATCAAGTTCATCTGTAAAAACCCATCTAATTTGGTGGCTTAAAACACTATTTGCTATGTTAACAGGGCTATTAATTCTTTTCTTAATCCAATATATAGGTGTAGCTATCTCTAATTATCCATATAATGGTTGGTGGATTAATCCAATAATGCCACTTCAATTAATGTCAATAATTCCATTGTCAGCATTAATATACTTTATAATGATTATCTTTTATCGCAAAACAGGAAAGATTTATCTAGGGTCAATATTTGGTGCAATAATCACAGTTTGGTTCTTTAGTGTTGGAACTGTCTTTGCAGCGGGTTTATAGAATTTTTAAATTAATAAATCCTTTTTTTTTTTATTATAAATTATTATCATGAATAAACTCAATCTGCAATATCCTCATGTAAAGGATTATTTTCGTTTCATATTTTTAAAGGGTATTTTCCAAATTTTAGTGTTGTTTCAATCATCCATTTTAAACGTTCTGGTGATATACTAGGGTGAAAATTTGCTGGAGATAACATAAAGCCACCACTATGACCCAATGCTTTAATAGCATTTTTAACTGCTTTTTCTACTTCATCCTTGTTAGCATCCACAAGAATATATCGTGTATCGATATTTCCAGATAAACAAAGTTTATCACCCACCTTCTTTTTAACGTGATATGGATCGACATATGGTAATTCAAGGCATTGAAGACCATCGAAACCACATTCTACTATAAAATCTAACAGATCAGTTACATCTCCATCTGTGTGTAATATATATTTACCACCCCAATCATGTATCTGTTCTGAAACTTCTTTGTAACATGGGAGTAGAAATTCATTAAAATATTTTGGATTAATCATTGGACCTCCTTTATGTGCAATATCCCCACCCTCAAGAAATATCTTGGCTCCACAATCGGCATATGCTTTAAAAACAGTTAATGTGTAATTAGTACAAAAACGAAAGCGTTCCTCCACTAATTTGGGGTCATTTTTCAAAGCTCGAGCAAA
>JBHLNL010000159.1:0-8154 GCA_048941605.1 Promethearchaeota archaeon
CAAATTATTAAACAAGTAGCAGCTGCTTATAATCAAATGGGGATTAACATTATTTCTTGTGATGAACCAATCCTTGGACTGCTTGTAGGAAAGAAGATTTTATTCCATTCAGAGGATTTTATTATTAAAATTATTAATAAATCTATATCTGGTATACAAGGATTGTCATCTATACATGTTTGTGGCAGAATAAGCCCTTATCTACGAGACATTCTTCTACAAACGAATGTGAGAATTTTAGACCATGAATTTAGTACAAATGAACAAAATTTCAAGATCTTTGAAAAAAAACATTTTCAAGGAACTGACAAATATTTAGCATTAGGAACTGTTGAATCTAAGTTTACTCCTATAGAAAATAAAAAAATTGAATATTATGTAGAAGAAGTCGAATTTCTTAAAAGATACATAAAGAAAGGAATAGATCAGTATGGTAGAGAGAATTTAATAATTAAGCCAGACTGTGGATTCTATCCATTAAAAATTTTCGGAGAAGAACAAGGCTACAAAATAGCAATAAAAAAAGTTAAAAATATGGTTCTTGCTTTAAAAGAAATAAAATGAATTTGATCTCTTTGTCATTCTAAAAACATTATAAATATCTGATCTTAAACCTTTTTAATCGAGGAACATTAATAATTAGTATGAAATCCCCTATTCATTTAATCTTATTTATATCTATATTACTTTCAATAAATAGCTTTCAATATAATTCAATTACTACACAGGATAATATTTTTGAAGAAAAAAATAGTTGTGATTCAATAATTGATGAAATTAAAATAAAAAGTTCAGGATCACCATTAATTTGGAAGTATTTTACTGAAGATCAAGTTTATTCTGTAGCATTTTCTGGGGATAGTAAATATCTTGCATCAGGTGGTGATTTAACATTAGGCCAATTATTTCTCTTTAATACAACAAACTCAGTGCCAATATGGAATTATACAATAGGGAATAGAATAAGATCAGTTGCGCTTTCTGAAACAGGGAGATATTTAGTTGCGGGTTCTGATACACAACATCTTTACTATTTTAATACTAAAAATCCTACTCCTATATGGAGTTGTCCTACTGGATGGGGAGGAATTAAAGTTGCGATTTCATCCAATGGGAGATATATAGCTTGTGAGGGAGCGAATAATATTTATTACTTTCACAATACAAGCTCAATTCCTTATTGGACATATAATACGGGTGCGATTACTGGAGCTGTGGATATCTCTGCGGATGGGCAATATATTGTGGGTGGAAGTGAAAATGGTTTTATCTATCTTTTTCATAATACAAGTTCAACACCTTTGTGGAGTTATAATTCATCAGGGTCTATAATGGATGTTTCAATTTCAGCAAATGGAGAATATATCACAGCAGCAAATTTGGGTACAAATAATTATATTTATTTATTTCATAAGGAAAGTTCTACTCCTATCTGGTCTTTTTCTTTAGAAGCAAATTTTGTCCCAAGAGAATGTTTAGAAATATCTGCTGATGGAAATTTTATAATAGCTGGAACATTTCAACAAATGTTATATTTATTTCATAAAAGCAGTAGTATACCAGTATGGGACTTTTCTACTAGTCATTGGTGGGGGGGAGTAGATATCTCAGCTAATGGGTGTGTTATCGTAGCATCAACTGCGACAGATATATTACTGTTCGAAAAAAAAAATCATATACCAAAATGGATTTTTATGACAAATAGTTCTTATAGACATATAACTATTTCAACAGATGGTCGTTTAATAGCAGGTGGATATCAAGATGGTTATGTTTATTTATTGAATAGTACAGTAATGGGATGTTCAGTTATTGCAAATAACAAGATTTCCGGATACCCTATGGTTCTTACAATTTTTCTAGTTATTTCTATCAATTTAATATATATAAATAAGCGTTTAAGAAAATTAAATAGATAAAATATATCATAATAATTAAGAATTAAGTTAATTATTTAATCAGGAAAATTTAATTAACAAAAAAGATTTATCCTTCCAATTCTTTCCTTAATTTATCTATTTCGTCTTTTAATTTTTCCTTTGACTTAAGTTCAGTTTCTTCTTCAAGTTCATCATATTCTGGAATGTATTGTAAATCATCTGAAGGAATTTCAGGCATTGCACCTCCTTGTTCTAGTAACATTTCAGTTTCAAGTTGATTTAATTCTTCTGTAACATCAATAGCAAGATCAATTTCAGGATCTCCAGCTAATATATCTGCTGCTTCTTCAATTTCAGCAACATATGCCTCAGAATCTTCTGCTATTTCAGCAACCTTAGTTGGAGATGCTTTTGTAGCAATTTCTTCTAATGTATCTCGAATACCACCAAAAACATCGCCTGTTTGCGATATAAGCATTCCTTCTTCTATTGCTTGAATTTGTCTTTCAATCTTTAACCTTATATTACTAGCTCGGTCAACTTTGGCTTGATATGCTTTATATTGTACTAAATAACTCTTCGCACGATCTTTTTCTCCACGTTTTAAAGCAATTTTTGCATTTTTTCGGCTTATTTCAGCACGTCGATTATAATTTTTGTTCATTAAGTTTAGTTTATGAATATGACCTTTAGCTTTAGCTACTAAATCGTCTTTCTCTTTTCCCTTACGTGGAAAGAGTTTCTTTTTTAAGCCCATTTTAATATTACTCCTTTTCGAGGTCTGAATTTAATAATATCAGATTTATGAAATATATGATTTTTCTAACTTAAAAATTTAATATTATTTGATATAATATTATAAAATAATTCTTATCAAAAAAGTTTTGGAGACCAATAAATATGAAAAAAGTAATACTGAACTTTGAAAATATGAGTAATAATTTTAAAGAATTAGTTCAAGAGGCTTTGAATAGAAATTTTTTAAATTTTTTAGTTTCTCAAGAAACATTCAAAGAATTTAAGGAAATTGAAAGGATAACTCTCTATTCAAAAAATCCAAAAATTCCTGTCGAAAATTTGGTTTATGAGGATAAAGAACTACTAAAAGATTATTTAACTAAGCGAAAGTTAATTGATAAGAATATAGGGTTGTTTTTTGAATTAGTATCAAAAATAGATGAAAAAGAAATAATTGAAATCTCAAAAACCATGCATGTAGATTTTGTTATAGTTTCTGCTAAAGATTGGAAAATAATTCCGTTTGAAAACTTAATTGCTGAAATGCATTCAAACGATACAGAATTAATTGCTTCAGTTGATACAATACAAGAAGCAGAGACATTGTTAAAAACCTTAGAAGTAGGAGTTGATGGTATTTTAATTAAACCTAATAGAATTGAAGAAATTATTGAATTGAACCTATTACTGCATAAAGAATATAATTTGAAATTGACAAAAGCTATAGTCAAAAACATTCAAAATATTCCCGAGAGTGAAAGGGTTTGCGTAGATACTACTTCACTTTTGAAGATGGGAGAAGGTTTCTTAGTTGGTTCAACAGCTGCAGGTTTCTGCTTAATCCATTCTGAAACTTTCGAAACTCAATTTGTACCTTCAAGACCTTTTAGAGTAAATGCTGGAGATGTATCTGCCTACATATTAGTTCCTAGTGATAATCCTCAAATAATTTATCGAACAAAGTATCTAAGTGAATTAAAAGGAGGTGATAAAGTATTGGCCATAAATACCAAAGGAGAAGTGAGAATTGTATCTGTTGGAAGAGTAAAAATTGAAACTCGTCCTATGCTTCGATTTGAATTAGAAGCAATGAAAAATAATAAAAAAATCCAATTAAGTTGTGTTTGCCAAAATGCAGAAACTGTTCGATTAGTTGATGCTCATGGTAAAGCAAAATCTGTTGTTGAGATTAAGGTTGGGGAAGAGTTACTTGTCCATATTGGCCCTTTTGCTTTGCATCTAGGGACTATAATAAGAGAAACTATAATAGAAAAATAATCTAGAATAATTTGAATATATGTTTAAATCAACTAATACTAATGATCTCATAGAAATTATATAAAGCTAATATTTGTAATTTTTAATTGATTGGATTAATACTAAATTAATATGAGTAATAACCTAGTGTGATTGAATTGATTACATATTGGGCACCATTGTTTCATATATATCAACCTCCCACTCAGGATCCTGAAGTTTTAAGAAAAATAGATAAGGAGTGCTATAAACCATTATTTTCTTTACTTGGGGGATTTGAACATGCTAAATTTTGTTTAAATATTAACGGTGTTCTTATTGAGTTATTTTATGAGTTTGGTCTATCTGATACAATGGAGATGTTAAAGAATTTAGTGTCTGAAAATAAAATTGAGATTGTAGGAACGGCTAAATATCACCCGATCCTCCCTTTAATCCCAAAAAAAGAAGCACAGCATCAAATACAGATAAATGAAGAATTAAATAGAAGAGAATTTGGCCGTTGGGAAAGAAAAGGCTTTTTTCCACCAGAAATGGCAATCTCAGGAAGTGTAGCTAAATATATTCGTCAATTAGGATATAAATGGGTAATCATGAGTGGTATTGCTTGTCCTGTTGATTGGCCCTATGATAAAATCTATTGTTCTCCTAATGGACTTCAATTATTTTTTAGAGATGACATTCTCAGCAATAAAATATCATTTAAAAATATTTCTGCTAATGAATTTGTAAAATCATTAAAGGAGATTTTTCAACCAATAAAGAATCCAAAGATAAAGTCCGTAAAAAATTTTAATAGATATGTTATTACTGCTATGGATGGTGAGACATTTGGCCATCATATTAAAAATTATGAGAAAACCTTTCTTAAAAAAGTTTTAAAATTAATATCAGAAGATCAAAACATTAAAACTATTTTTATATCTGACTTGGATCAATATTTTCCATTAAATAGTAAAAAAATTATTCCAAGGGAATCAAGTTGGAGTACGACATATGAAGATATTCAAAATGGGATTCCATATCCTTTATGGAAACATCCGAATAATAATATACATAGATATTACTGGAAGCTTATGACAAGTCTTAACAATTTAATGAACTTAGCTGATAATTTAGATTTAACAACAGATTGGGAAGTTCAAAATTATTACAATACAGCAAGGTACTTCTATGATCGAGGAATATACTCGTGTCCAGTTTGGTGGTCTAATCCCCAAAATGGAATGTGGAGTCCGAATTTGATTTATAAAGGAATTGAACTTCTAATGAGAGCAGCTCTTAATTCTCAAATGGCGTTAGTTCATGCTAACAAATCAGATTTAGGGGAGGGCTATTTTGACTCTATATCTTATTATCAAGGATTGCTACTCATGGAATTAAGCACTATTACTAAAGATCATTTAAAAAAATTAAGAACTATTTGATTTCTATCCATTTTTTAAAATTAAATTATTAAGAAATTCATTCCACTTATCTAATTCTCTCACATACCATGCGCTAGTGTCAGTCTCTCCATTTTCTTTTCTAAAAGTTACTTTTAAGAGTGGTCTAAATATAGATCTATGCATGTGTGATTTTGGATTAGTGATCTCAAGTATAGAATTGGTTGATATTGATATCTCTTTCTTGGGTTTCCACATTCCAAAAAAGAGTTCTTCTTCTGTGAGCAATAAAACACCATTTCCACGAATTTTCCAAACTCCTGAAGATTCTAATCCAAAGAAGTTAGATATATCATCAACGATTAGAATGTTTTTATCCTTATATCTCTCGTGTATCTCATTAATCCTTTTTTTGAATAACTTTTTAAACATTAGATAATCAATAGATTATGATATCAAATTAATTGTATAAAATGTAAACAAAAATTATATAATTTTTAGTTTATATATTTTACAAAATTAACTTATGATTATGATTTTTATTTAACTCACAGCAATGTCAAAAGAAAACGAGAGAAAAATTAAATATTGTGTGTATTGCGGGACTCAAGTTGAGAAGAATAAAATTTATTGTCCAAATTGTGGAAAACTAATTATTAAAATTAAACCGGGACAAAAAATTCCAAAATCTCTATCACCTCAAAAAATAGATATTTCGAGAAAATGTCCTAATTGTGGTTCTATAATAACTTCTACAATTTTGGATCAGTGTCCAATATGTAATACAGCGTTGGAAAAAATATCTGAAGTTAAAAGAACTATGATTCAAAAGAAGCCCGGATTAATTTTTACTAGCAAAAAACTTGAACCTGAACATAAATATATTTTAAAAAAAGATACATGGAATTTAAAAGAGGGAATTAATGTTTTTGGTACTTGTATTTATATATTAGTTATAGTCTTCTTCTTACTCTATTTTCTTACAACTTTACTTCAACTAGACTTAGCCAATATTAGCATAGAATTAATATTATGGAATCAAATTCCTGAAATACTGTTCGGTTTGTATCCAATTTGGTATATATATACTAAGAAACATAGCTATAACAAATTAGGATTTAACACTGATTCTAAAAAGTTTGTTATAGCGATTCTTATCGGGATTCTTGGTACTGTTTTATTATTACTAATCGAATTTTTTTCTGGTTATCTAATTAACTTTTTTTCAGATGTAGGGTTAGATTTTTTTAATATTAAATCATCAATTGATGCACAAAATCTTATTATCAAAAACGCTGATTTATTATGGATAATACTTTTAACACTAATGTTATGTGTAAGAGCAATTTCCACAGAAATTGTATTTCGAGGTGTTTTTCACAACACTTTAAAACAAAGATTCAGAAATGATTATTATGTAGTTATTATAGTAGCTTTAGCTTATTCTTTAATGATGTTGTTATTCACATTTCCAATAGGAATTGGGTTTTTTCTCCTTGATTTTCTAGTGTTTATTATGCTTGGACTTCTTTATTCGATAAATGGAAACATATTCAACACTATAATTGCTAATGTTGCATATAATATTATAATAATTATCCTTATTGCTCTTTAATTTTCACTCTTCATTATCCCCCAAATATAAAATTTTAATAATAAGAAAATCAATAATGTCTACAGTTATAATTTTACAATCATAGTTTTATTAATAGGTTCTAATCTCATTAATCTGGAGTAAAAAATTTTGAGTAAAACTATATATAGAAATAAAGGTTCTAAAGATAACATTGCCATCTCTATTGCTGGTGCTCATGGTGTAGGAAAAACAACTGTTTTCAATCTTTTCAAACTATACGTCAAAGATGATAATAAATTCAAATTTTATCCTGAAAGATATGTAAAGAAACCTCCCTTCCCCTTTGGATCTTTAAACAAACAGATTAGTTTTAGAAGTGAACTCCACTTTCTTCAACAGTTTATTAAACGTAACCAAAATATTGTTAATTTTGACAATAGATATAATGGAAGGATCATAATTTTAGATAGAACTCCTTTATGCGTTCTGGTATATTCAAAGAGTCTTAATTTAAAAGAGAAAGATTACAATCTAATATTGGATACATATAATTCTATTAAATGGAAAGAGGATTATATTATTTATTTATCTGCCAAACCCAATACTATTATGAAAAGAATAATTCAGAGAGGTTCATTAGAAAAGATAAGAAAGGAGTGGAATGAGGAAGATAAAGACTATCTATTAACGATTATCTCATATTATAAACAGTTTTTAGCGACAAAAGAGGGTGTTTTTATAATTGACACGGATAAATTAAATCCAGAAGATTTAATTGAAGAGTTAAAGGAAATAATAACCCAGATATCAGGATACTCATTTAAAAAACATGAAAAACCCATCTCAACCCAGATGAATTTGCTAAAATTTTTAAAATGAGGTAGTGATAAAATATATTAAAATAGTCTTTCTATTTATACATAAATTTAAGCTAAAAAAATCGTATTCAATCTAATTTGATTCATGGAGGGAAAATAAATGTCTACAATCGCAGAAGACATTCGAAAAAAAATGATGCTTATTTTAAAAGAAGAAGAAGATAAAACCGATTTAGAAAATCTTGCAGTTTTATCACGAGTAGGAATGAAAGTAGCCAGCTCAACTTCTGCAGAATTAGATGCTGATGCAACATCTGCATCTAGTACTGCTTTAATAGATTTAGGATTGAGATTAAACCAAGCTACTGTTCATGGAGCGTTAACAGAAATCATTCTACACAACACGTCAGGGTATAGTATTTTAATGGCAATTAATGACGAATATATTGTATTTGGGGGTTTAAGAGCTATCTATCGAGTTGGTTATTATTTAGGATATT
>JBHLNL010000019.1:0-34930 GCA_048941605.1 Promethearchaeota archaeon
TCAACTCTATAATTAATGCCTATTGTACACCTACATTTGATTTAGCTAGAGACTCAGCAAAGAAAGCAGATCAGATGGTTAAAAAAGGAGAAAAATTAGGTATATTGCAAGGTGTACCAATCTCAATTAAGGATGAAACTGAAACTGAAGGGATTAGAACCACATATGGCAGTAAATTGATGGAAAATAATATACCTGGTGCTGATGCAACTATTGTAAAAAGGTTGAGAGACGCGGGTGTAGTAATATTAGGTAAGACTAACACTCCTGCCTTTGGTTATAAAGGGGAAACAGATAATCTAATATTTGGAACAACTAAAAATCCTTGGAATTTAGAAAGAACTCCCGGGGGATCCAGTGGTGGAGCTGCTAGTGCGGTTGCTTTAGGTTTAAGTCCGATTGCGACTGGATCAGACGGAGGAGGATCTATAAGAATTCCCAGCTCATTTTGCGGGGTTTTTGGTATTAAAGCTACTTTTGGACGAGTTCCACAAAATCTTATGCAAACTTCGGGTTATCTTGGTACATTAGTTCATAAGGGTCCTATTGTAAGATATGTTCAAGACGCGGCTTTAGTATTAGATGTAATAGCAGGACAAGATGATTCAGATAGATATTCTGTGCCAAAACCTAATTATAGTTATTTAGAAAGAATTAATGAAACACCAAAAAAATTAAAAATTGGATATTCATTTGATTTAGGATTTGTTGAAACACTTGATAATGAAGTGGAGAATTCTGTTTTAAATGGAATTCAAAAATTTGAGGAATTTGGATGGTCAATAGATAAAAGTAAAATTAAATTGAAAAAAAGAAATCCCGAATTAACTATGATGACAATTTGGAGCTCTGGGTTCGGTTATAGTCTAGGTAGGTTTCTAGAAGCATGGGAAAATAAAATGGATCCCGATTTTGTTAAGTTCATTAAATTAGGATTAACTTATTCTGCAAAACGAATAAAAACAGCAGAACTATTTAGAGAGTTAATTTATGCGGAAATCTGTAGCGTATTCAAAAAAATAGATATTTTAATAACTCCAACCTTGCCATGTACCGCTTTTAAAATTGGAAATTCAACCATTATAGATGATGAAACTTTTCTTACAAATATCACTATCAATGGAAAAAATATAACAGCTCTAGGTTGGTTACCTTTTACATATCCTTTTAATATAAGTGGTCATCCAGCAGCTTCAATTCCATGTGGCTGGTCTAGTGATGGTTTACCAATTGGAATGCAGATTGTTGGAAAAAGATTTGACGAATTAACCGTGCTTCAAGTATCAAAAGCTTTTGAAGATGTTGCACCTTGGCAAGCTAAAATACCAAAATTATAATTTTGGATCAATTCTTTTTTTCTTTTTCTATTTTTTCCATTCTTTTTAGGGTTAAAATTAATAAAAATAATTTTTTTAAATTGTCTTTAATAATTCTAACTATAACAATTATTTTAAAAGTTACAGCTAAAAATAAAAACAGAGGAAATTGAGTAAAATGGCACGTCCATATCAAAAAGCTAACATTCCCGGCCCTGAAATGGGCACTTCTGTTTCAGATCCAGCAGTAATGGCAAATATGCTTAAAAGTCCTAAGAAGAAAGTACTTGTCATCGGAGCTGAATCTTTAAATTGGGAGTTAAATGGGAAAAAAGTTGTGGATTATTTAATAGATGTAGCGAACAAGATTGATTGTCACGTTGTTAGTACAGGTCATACATACAGTTATTTAAAGGATAAAATCAGTAATGATAAGTTATATGATATGTCATTGATTAATATAACAGACCGTTTATGCGATAAAGACTGGTTGGGTTTAGATGGAGAAGGACAATATTCCATGGCAATTTTCGGTGGACATTTAGTTTTTTATGTTTCCCAAACATTGTCTCGGATAAAAAACTTTACAAACTGGGTAAAAACCATTGAATTGGATAAATATTCTCATCCAAATGCTAGATTTAGTCTGCCAAATCTAAGTGATGAAGATTGGAAATTATTTTTAGAAAATTTAATTGAAAAATTATAAATTTATTAAATATAAAATATGAGGAGATTAATGTTATGAGTTTTGCTGATATGCCTGTAGATGTTGGACCCGTATATGAGGGAGAAAGAATTCGAGGAAACCAAATGTATGTCGAACTTGGTGGCCCAAAAATAGAACGACATTTTGAGCTCGTACGTGTGAAAAAGGAGAAAGAAATCGAGGATGGGAAAGTAACTATTATAGGTCCTGATCTTAACGATATGGAAGAAGGCTCTAGATATCCAATAGGAATCTTAGTAGAAGTATCTGGTCCTGAACTTGAGGAAGATTTAGAAGCAGTATTCGAAAGAAGGGTTCATGAATTTTGCAATTTTGTTAATGGAATTATGCACTTAAACCAGAGATATACTAATTGGATGCGTATTTCTAAAGCTGCTTTTGAGAAAGGTTTTAATTCCTTTAATATGCTAGGGACTATCCTAATACGATTATATAAAGCAGAATTACCAATCATAAAAAAAGCACAAGTAACAATCTATACTGATCCAGATAAAATTAAAGAACCTTATGATTTTGCTCTAGATATCTATAATAAAAGAGACGAACGAGCTCGAAGTATTAATGATGAAGATGTTGATATGTTTTATGGCTGTGTTCTTTGCCAATCTTTCGCCCCAACTCACGCCTGTTGCATTACACCAAATCGTATGAGTTTATGTGGTTCAATCTCATGGTTTGATGCTCGTGCTGCTGCGCGTGTCGACCCTAAGGGACCACTCTTCGAGGTGCCAATGGGCGAGACTATTAACAAAGGAGCTGGAGAATATTCAGGGATTAATGAAATGATTAAAAAACGATCCTTAGGAGAAATTAATAGAATTTATTTATATTCTGGAATGGAGTTTCCACATACTTCCTGCGGGTGTTTCGAAGCTATTGATTTTGTTATTCCTGAAACAGGTGTTGGACATGGTATCATTGATCGAAGCTATGATGGTGTAGCTATTAATGGATTACCTTTCTCAGCTATGGCTAATCAAACCGGTGGAGGAAAACAAATGCCCGGCTTTAATGGGATTAGTATTCAATATATAATAAGTCCAAAGTTTCAGATATACGATGCAACGCAGATTGGGCTAAAAAGTGGGATTGAATTAGTAGTTTGGATGGGTAAAACTGTAAAAGATCGCGTATATGAGTTCCTTCCAGAGGATATTAGAGATAAAATAGCAACTGAAGAAGATGTTGCTGATTTAAGTGATTTACCAGCATGGCTAGAAAAAGTTGGACATCCAGTTGTAGAAACTGAAGAATATAAAGCTGCTGTTGGAGGCGTTGCGGAGGAAGAAGAATGGGAAGAAGAAGGAGCTATGGTCCCAATGGGAACAGTCGGTATGACTATCCCTGGTGTAGGTGGAGCAGGTGGCTTTAAAGTAATCTTAAAGAATTGTAAAATTCACGCAGAATCAATTATAATCAAAAAGATTGAACCCAAGCGGAAACGTAAGTAATAAAATTTTTTTTCTATTTTTGTTTTTTTATTTATTCTTAAAATTCATAAAACAATTAGCTTTAATAATGCTCTAAATCAAATGTCCTTGAGTAATCTTGTTCAAAAACATTTTGGAGATTAATGAAATACTTCTTTCTAATTTCTAATAATGATATAAATGTTCTGGGGTAAGTCATAAATTTTTACTACCAAAAAATATGTTTTACCACCAAAAATATGTTTTACCGCCAAAACTATTTTAGTAATTTTTAAATAGTAATTTATCGTTAATTTTAACTACAAAATTAATCCTAGAAAAAAATGACTAAAATGTCTAGAAAATCAATTAGGTTTTTCTATATATTGATAGGGTTGCTAATATTATCGATTGCTAATTTAACGCAATTTTTTCCTCTTATTATTAACAATTCTATTAATAAAGTCGATGAAATGAATTCTGAGCTTAAATCAAGCGACTTAGTATATGATCCGTTTATTGTGGGTGTCAATACAGATCCAAATACTATAGATCCTGTTGATGCTTATAGTTTGGGTGATTATTACGTGATAGATCAGGTTTGTGAGGGTCTTTTTAAATATAATGTATCAGATCCTGACAATCCTCGTATTAATTGGCTTGCAGAATCATATTGGTGGGAAGATAAGACAACTTTACGTATTAAACTAAGGGAAGGTATATTATTTCATGATGGATTTTCCTTTAATTCCACAGCGGTGCAATGGAATTTAAATAGAGTTAATTATTTAACAAATGCGACTGGATTGCTTCCGGATGGTAGGGATCCAGCTTATCCTAGTGAATTATGGAAATTTCCTAATGGTACCGGTATTATGACACAAATTGACTCAGTTGGTGTATATAATATCACAATTCACCTTCAAGCACCCTATGGTCCCTTTATAGATTTATTATGTCATAGTTCTGCTTATATGATTTCTCCTATATCACATTCCCCTACTGATTTCATTGATTATAATACTGATGATTTAATCGGTACAGGTCCTTTTGAATATGATGTTTATAATACAACAACAGATGAAATAGAATTTCACGCATTTGAAAATTATTGGCAAGGAGTAGCAAATATTACCAAAATGGAATTTTCCATAATTACTGATCCTACAACAAGAAATAATGCTATGTTAGCAGGTACTATTGACTTCTTATGTGGTCCATCTCCATCATATTATTCCAGTTTAATAGCAGATCCTGACATTGTATTTTCTGAAGCTTCTACTCCTGGTTTTACTCATAGATATATCGGTATGAATAATGAATATATTAGTCGAACATGGAGAAAAGCAATTTCTTATGCTGTTAATTATACTTACATAATAAAAGAGATTTTAAATGATGGGGGGACACGAGCATATAGTCCGATTTCAACTGGCTTTGGAGATGGTTATTATAATTGTTCTGAAATCTCTCCTTATTATAATCTGACTTTGGCAAGGCAAACATTGATAGATGCAGGGATTACAAGTTTAGCTGTTGATGATGATGCTGGATGGGCGGCAGCGGATCTTATAACTATAGATTACACTTATTATTTAGGTAGTGCACCTGGTGCATTATTGTATCTATTTTTAACAAATGAACTTGATAAAATAGGGGTTACTATTACTGAAGACGCTTATGGTACTTTTTTTAGTTTTCTTATAAGATTATCGCAATCATTGGGTGCAAATCTCTTTTGGCTAGGGTGGGGTGCTGATTACTTAGATCCTTATAATATGTTCTACCCAGTATTTTATGATAAATCCCCGTATAATTATGCATTTGTTAATAGTTCATGGATAAATTCAAAACTAAATGAAGCCTTGGACACTCTCGACGATAGCGCAAGAGATACTATCTACCACGATATACAGATAAATGTGAGTTCATACTTATATCCACAAATATTTGTTTCGAATGACCGGGTCTTTTTCGCTCATAACGTCAATTTAACACATTTCCCTTATAATGGCTTACAAAGATTAGACTTTTATTCATGTGAGTGGATTCCTACATACACTTATGTTCCAGAACCACCACCGATATATGGAGCTATTTTTATTGATGATTCAGATCCGAATTTTAATTGGAGTAAGACAGCCTTGGAGAATGATTGGTGTAGTGGTTCGGGAACTTGGGATGACCCATATGTTATTGAAGATATTACTGTTAATGGTGAAAACACTGCAACCTGTATCCAAATTGCTAATTCTGATGTATTTTTTAGAATCAGGAATTGTACACTCATTAATGGAGCTCCATACGGAATTTGCATTCAAAATTCGAACAATTCGTTTATTTACAATAATTCAGTCTATGATGCAATGGTTATGGGTATGTTGTTAGAGTATAGTGATAATCACACATTATATGAAAACAAATTCTGGAATGTGATGAGTGGTTTTGGAATTTATATAATGTATTCTAATCATAGTGAAGTGATTAATAATACGATTAATGATTCCTGGGGCGGTATAGCTACAGCTTTAAACTATGATACTTTGATAATTGACAATGCAATGTACAACAATATGATAGGGATAGGAGTTGGAATGGCTTATAATGTAACTGTGGAACAAAATGACATAATAGAGAGTACTCAAGCGGGAATTTGGTTATCAGATGCGAATGAAACAATTGTTAAAGATAATTTAGTTACTGATTGTCTCAATTATGGGATAATAATAGGGGGCTCAGCTATTGGTTCTCCTGGATCTCATGATAATACACTTAAAAATAATAGAATTTATAATTCTGCGTACATAGGTTTATTCTGCAATAATACAGCAAGTCAAAATGAGATCTTTCTTAATGAATTCATAGGAAATTTAGTGAATGCTATAGATAATGGTATATCGAACATGTGGGATAATGGAGTAATTGGAAATTCCTGGGATGACTATGATGGATTTGATACAGATGACAATGGTATTGGAGATACACCTTATCCAATTAATGGAACTGCTGGAAGTGTAGATAACTTCCCGATTTACGACGATGGTCCAGAAACGGGTCCTAGTATAATAATAAATTCGCCCAGTGATAATCAAGGGTTTTCATTTACAGCTCCAATGTTCTCTCTTGCAATAATCGCACCTGATTATGATACTATATGGTATACGTTAGATGGCGGTATAACTAATATTACATGTAGCGCCATAGATCAAGTCAATGCATCTTTGTGGGCAGGGTTAGGTGATAACTCATATACTCTTAGGTTTTATGCTAACAGATCAAATGGTTTAATTGGTACTGCTGCGGTATCGATTTATAAAGATACAGTAGATCCAGTAGTTACTATAAATGAGCCAGACTCGGGAGATGAATATACTACAACAATACCAATCTATGATATCACAGTCACAGATCTTCATTTGGCAGCATATTGGTATACTTTGGAAGGAGGGACGCCCATACCAATTACTATAATATCAGGAAGTATTGATGAAACTGCATGGAATGCATTACCAAATGGACAAGTCAATATCACTTTTTATGCTATTGATTACGCAGGAAATCTTGGCTTTTCCTATGTACTTGTTAACAAAAATACTCCTACTCCGCCCCCAGAAATTCCAGGGCCTTTCACATTTCTAATACTAGTAGTCCTTTTCGCAGGAATAATAAGCTTGACTTGGGTTCAAAAAAGAAAATTAAAATAACTTTTTTTTTATTTTATCTTGATTTTTTAATTAATTAACACTCTATATACATTTTTATACGACAAAAAGTTCTTTTTACAATATTGTCGTTCTATCGCGACGGAATTATTTCAAAAGGTTTGGTATTTAAATATGAAAATTTCGTCGATTATTAAGGATATTCTTATAAGAATATATGTTATAGCGATTTGGTTTAATTTAAGGTACAGTACCCCATAATTCATTATGCTGATTCGAGAAGCTGGTATACTCTTCCATGGAATCCCCATTATATTTACTAGTTATCATAGAGCTAGTAAAAAACAGACAAATTTAGTTTGTTCAAGTGGATTAATGAGTGGATTATTGAGTTTTGCCGAATGCTTAATGGAGCCAGTCGAATATTTTGAAAGTGATACATATTCCATAGTTTTCAAGAAAGGAGTTATAAAAGACCTATTTCGAGATGAGCAGGAGATTGTTGCTTTCATAATCTTGGAAAAAGATTATAGACTTGAGAAATATTTAAAGAAAACAGTTTTACCCTTATTAGAAAAATTATTGAAGAAGTTTATTTCTCAATATAATGGCAGTAATCTTACAAAAGTTGGCCAATTTGAGCCTTTTGAGCGAGAAATTAACAAAATCTTCGGAACAGGTACACAAACTTTTGAAGAAAAAGTACTCTCTCTATTGTCTTAATTATTTCCTTGAAAATTTAACGAGATTAGGTATTTTTAAATAATATTTAATAATTTTTTGACAGACTTAATATCTTAGGTTATAAATTGTCGCTTTATTCTATCAAAAAGAGGTTTTACTGGGTCTGTACATTTTATATCTGCGAGGTTGTAATTTTCATTAGGATAGTGTACTAGTATAATTGAATCAAATAAAGCCCAGTCTATATTATTAAATCCAATATCATAACCTACTATTTTAAAGCCTTTCTTTAAAGCAAGGGACATGGATTGTATTCCAATTTCTGTAGTTGGAATTTTCCATATAATTATTCGCCAATTCCTATAAGTATTTAATAAGTAATTAAGAGATTTCTCTTTAATATAGCCAAATAATTTTACATGTGCTAAATAATAATCTTTAGAAACACCATAAAGTTCATATCCTTTACTATGTTTCTCTCTTTTAAGTGTTAATGTATCATCTTTCATTTTTTTAGCTTGACTTCTAATATATTCATATAGGAAGATTAATTCCTCATTATCTAATAAAAAAACATGTTTATCTCTTTTCTTCCATAGATTTCTAAAAATCATTGAATAATGTACTGTACTGAATTCTCCATTATGAGAAAGACATGGTTTCTCCTCATCAAGATCAAAATCTCTGTTATCTGCTAATGTAATGTGACTAGGAATTATACCATAGGGTATTGCACCCGCATTTTGAGCAGAAGTTTGAACTTTAGTCAATGGAGCACGAACTTCAGTATTAAGTCTTAAAACATTTTTGAATGCAGGCATTTTTGTAACTGTTAAAAGCCCTGCAGCTGCTAAATTTGTAGTAATTCCATGTCTTCGAAAATCTTCCTTCACAATTAAACAACCAGCATGGGCGATGTATCTTTCTTTATCGACTAGAGCGCAGCCAACTGTCATCTTATTATCTAATAAATCGCTTAGAACCCAAAATTTATTAGGTTTTGAGATATTATTCTTTAAAAGTTCGGTGTCATAAACGTAAGGATAAGGATATTCATAATTATAACTTTCTTTGAATAAAGCTGAGATATTTGGAGCATCTTTCGGAATGGCAAACCTTAATCCATATTCCTCTCCGTTTTTAAATGTAACCTTTTTAAAATAAGCATCCTCATCTCGAAGATCTAGTCCTTTTTTAGTAAGGGTTGCCATCCTAATATCCTGATCTAATTTTACCTAGTTAATTAATTCTTCTCGGAGGAATATATAAAATTTTCTATTTTTTCACGTGAAAAAAAATAAAAACAAGTTTTGGAATAATTTTTCTTAAAAACGACTTGATTTCTTTAATTCAAGAAAAAAGGATGAAATATTAATCTTTTAATTCAATTCCAATTCCATAATACATCATATATCCCCAGATTATGACACTACTTATTGATAGAGTTATCATTAATCTAACACCAGCATAAATAATCGGATCCAAAATGTTAAATATAATACTGAAATATAATATCACCGATAATCCTAAGAAACCAAATAAATAGAAAAACCACTTTCTTTTTAATGCCTTTGTTTCAAACTGGAAGTAGATTTTAAAATTTGTATAATTTATTGGAATCATAGTAAAAATAGACATAACTGAAGCTACATAGATAAAAAATATAAGTCCCCATTTTGGAACATTATTAATTATTTGAACTCCTAAAAATGGGACATTAGGAGGATCAATTATACCTCCTAATAAGACTAATATTAACATACCCGCAAACAGTGTGATCCCATAAAATAAAATATACCTATTTTGTTTTCTTACAGAATAAATGAGTGTTGATTCTAATATTATCATATTTACAATAAGAAGAAAAACTGGTCCAAAAAATATGAAGTAATTAGTTAAGAAATTAAGAATTAGAATCGTTATTCTATCAGTCATGGCGGCATATACCATATTTAAAAGAAAACCGATTATTAGACTAATAAAAAAACCACTAAGAACTAAATTTAAACGTTGTCTTTTTCTCTTTAAAACTTTATAAGTAATTATTGAAAAATAAATTACCAAGATTCCTAAAAACACATAAATCATTATAATTCTTGGTATTTCAGCTTGATATAACGTTTTTTTCACCAGTAAGAATAGAATTAGGTTTTATATGTAGTATATTGTTTATCTATAAATAAAAAATTATCTTCTTTGGCTTTAAATAAGAATAATTAACCAAATATTAATTTGAAAAATTACTACAATTTTATATAATTAATTTGGTTGACGTTAGTATCTCAAAATACGACAAAAATCAGAAATCACTCAAAATTTTAGCATACACTATATTTAAATTATTTTAAATTTCTTTAATCTAAGAGGAATTTTCCACTCTTTCATTAGTTTAGCGACACTGATAGGTAAGAATTGTTCCCATGGTTTACCATGAATCATGGCTTTTCGGATATCACTTGAGCTTAGTCCTTTATTCTCGAGTGTTACCTCCCATAGAACATGGATTTTTAATCCTAGAGATTCTAAGAATTGCTTCTTTTGTCTACCCCAATCATCATAGATGGTTAGAAAGAAAACTGCATCAATTGGGACATAATATTTAATAAGGTCTGGAATATTTATTGGGAATGGAACAATTGAAAACTCAGAAAATTTTAAATCCTGTTCTAGTAACGCTGCTTGAACCATTAAGTATCGCTCATAGTAAGTTAATGGATTTGCTATTGGAGTGCTTCTATGGGGATTTGCTTCAGAGTCTCTTGTTAAGGAAGGATCAGGGTTCGTAATTCCTACTACAAGATGTTTGCATAATTGTTTGCCTGTCATGAGATATTTTATATGATCATTATGTAAGATTTGAAATCGACCATGAATTACTCCTAATTCATATTTTACTTTTTTCTCTGGCATTATTAATGTAGTTGTATGTTCAAATAATTTTAATTTTAACTCATTTCATGAGATTATAATGAATTCACTACATCTTTAGGCTTTCATTATTTAAAAATCTGAACAATAAAGGTAACACATTATTTCGATTTAAAAATCAAGTTATGTTATATAGATGATTTCAGATAACCACTTTGAGGTAAAATTTGGATTTTTTAATAAGAAGACTGCTAATAATCAAAATTTTACTCGGTTTATTCATGCAAGCGACATCCATTTAGGATGTAATCAATTTCGAAATCATTATCGCTCAGATGACTTTATTCGAGCATTTAAAGAAATTTTAGAATTAGCAATTGAGTATCAAGTTGATTTCGTTATATTAGGAGGGGATGTATTCACATCTTTAGAAATGCTTCCTGGTATGTTAACAAAAATTATAACTCTGCTAAAAGATTTTAAAAATTTTTCAAAAGATACAATTCCCATTATAGCAATAGAAGGGAATCATGATATTCGTAAATTTTCTCGAGGTGTAAGATTCGAACAAAGAGGTCAATCATGGTTGAAATTAATAAATAGCTTAGGGTTGATTATTCTTCTTGATGCTGATTTAGATGCCCCTAAAGAAGAAATGTTTCAATATTATAATTTTAAAACGAAAAAAGGTGGAAAAATAAAAATTAAAAATGCAGTTATTTATGGAACTCGCTATCTCGGTGAACAACCAATTTCTTTTCTTTCAAAAATAAGGTTAGCTATTATTAAGTGTAATGGCTCATTTAATATTCTCTTGCAGCATTTTGGCATTGAAGGTCAGATGGAAAATGTTCCGGGAATCAATTTGGAAGATATTCAACCACTAAGACATCGAGTAAATTATTTAGCTTTAGGTCACTTTCATAAACAATTCATACTTGAAGATTGGATATATAATCCAGGATCGTCAGAAGCTGTATGTTCCATGGATAATTCATTTAAACGGGGTATATTTCTAGTAGAAGTTTCAAATAGATTTAATAAATTTGTAAAAAAAGTTAAAATAATTAATTTGGTAAATCGGAAGTATCTTTGGGAAACAATACATTTGGATTATGACTTTAGAAATAAGAAATATATTGAATCAATTATTGTTGATAAATTATCCTCATCGTTAAAATCTCTGAATTATGAGATTCATCCATCTAATCCTCAAATGCCTATATTATATTTGGTATTAAAGGTTAAAACCTTTTCTAAATCATGTAAAATTAACGAAAAAGAATTAAGAAGAAAAATCTGCGAAATTTATCCTATAGTCGATGTTAAAATATACCAAAAGTTTGAGAAATCGCTAAAAACGTTAGATAATTATATACTAGCTTGAATTGATTGATATATTGATCTTCTCTTAAATTAGTTTAAGATTTATTAATAAGTTCGATAAAATTAGTATCTATGAAGATTCGATCTTTAATAAAAAATAATAAGACTTTCACGATTATTTCTGTTTCTTTCTTGTTGTGGGTTGTTTTCCTCTTAATTTTATCTATAACCGGACAAAGAACTGTAATATTCTATGATGCTCTCGGACAAATTGATGTTTCATCAGAATTTACAAGCGAATTGCCATTACAACGATATATCATAGAGCCTTTTGCAGCAATTGCTTTTATTTTGGAGAAAGAATTTACATGGATGTATCTTTATTTGATTTTTTATCCGATTCTAAGAGGTATTTATTTATATTTAAAGAAAAGGGGCAGATTTAATTCGAAGAAATATAGATATATTACTTACCCCTTAGCTGATATTATTTATTTTTCTTTTAAAGTATTGATTTTAGCTGTTTTGATAGTTGGAATTTACATACTTATTGGATTTGCTATTCAAGGTTACTTTTTTGTAAGTAGATATTTTATGGGAGTTATTCAATTAGGATTTCATATTAGTCTTATTCTCATTTTCATTAAAGTGGCTTATGTTATTTTTAGGTTATTGCATTCAAACCTTACACTTAATTCATCAAAGAAATCCTTATTTCTAAAAATAGGAGAAAAAAGAAAAAAAACAATAATAAGAGAAACAATTTTTTACATTGGAATTGGTGCTATACTAATTAGCAGTAATATTTTTTTAATTTCCACTCCTTTTACTCCTCATAAAATAGTTCCTATAGTGCCACTCGAAGATGATGAATTTTTATTTGATTTTCATGCTCATACAACATATTCAGATGGATGGCTCACCGTTGAAGAAAGAATTAATTGGTACATTCAACAAGGCATATCAGGAGCTGCTTTTTCTGACCATGATAATATAAGAGGTTCTTTAGAAGCTCAAAATTATGTAGCTCAATATGGATTAAACTTTGTTGTGTTCATGGCTGAAGAATGGACAGATCACGAGAATGACATTCATATGAATTATTATGGGTTTGCTGAAGAAATTGTGCCTCTTGAATCTTATACTCCCGGTGGACCAGTTGCTATGAACGCATCTGATTTAATAACTTATGTGAAATCGCATGGAGGATATATAACAGTTAATCATTACAATTATGACACGAATCCAAATGGAGGCTTTGGAGTCCCATATAGCTTAGATCAATTGAGAGATTGGGGTGTTGATGGTTTTGAAATTGTAAATAGTGGACGTTTTGGTGGGAAATATGAGCAAATACGCAATTTTTGTATTGCAAATAATTTGATATGTATGGGAGGATCTGATATTCATACAAATGAGGATTTAACTACATTTACTAAGATTAAGTTATCCGACCCAACAAATCTAACTGTCTCAAACATTTTTAATACCTTAAAAAATAATACTCATCAAATTATAGCAATTAATCTTAATCCAGAAATAGTTGATTTTCCAGGTGATTTGAATGATTTTGGGTTTTATGTTTTGGAAGACTTTATAAATTATTTTTTAAACATGGATGTGTACCAAGCTTTATCTTGGATTATATGGTCAGGATTAATCTATTTGATCTTCTTTTTAAGTTATAGAAAGATAAAAAGAGTAGATTTAGAAGTATTAAAACGTAAAATTTCCTAATTTTTTTTATTAATTTTAAAAAGAGATATATTTTGAAAAAGTTCTATATATAATAACCTGTGTTGTCTTCGTTATATGTGTCTCTATCGTCATCCTTGTCATCATCATCATC
Source organism: Promethearchaeota archaeon (assembly GCA_048941605.1). Classification (GTDB taxonomy): domain Archaea; phylum Asgardarchaeota; class Lokiarchaeia; order Sigyniarchaeales; family SOKP01; genus Loki-b32. The sequence goes on from JBHLNL010000019.1 coordinate 13,845, forward strand.
TCCAAAAATTTTTTTGAAATATTTTATTAACTCATTCGGATCACCATTAAAATCTTTAGGGAGATCTCGAGGATCTATTTTTATAATACCACCTTTATCAAATGGTATTATCTTGTTGCGCAGATCTCTTTCTATTTTCTCTTGTTTTCTTTCATTTAGGAGTAATTCTTTTTTCATTAATTCCTTTAATTCAGTTACCATAAGTTTATCCAAATAACTTGGCTCAAATTCTAAAAGTGATTCTGTACTAAATGCCTTAGTAATTTTTTTAATTGCTTTTTCTTTTTTGAATTCTGGAATTTGATCAATACGTTCAAGATTTAGCATAGATAATATGTTTAACCAATCGAGTTTTGTTGTCCAACAGAATTCTTTTTTATCTTCTTCCATTTTTAATGAAGTTCTTTGTCTTAATCTATAAAAATCTAGATAAGAATTAAACTTTTTTTATTCATTTTTATAATATAACCAATAAATGAGACTTATAAATTTATTGATTTTATTCTATAAAATTGTAACTTAAGTTATCTTCCCATAAATTTACCAATTTAGAAAATTCCAACATAAAGGATACAGAAAAATCTTATAAAAAGTTTCTATATTAAGAGAATTAACTTTGAATAAATTCTCGCATTTTGTTTGCAACAAATTCAGGATCATCATGTGTAATCCAATGAGATGATTTTTCATTACGTTCTATTCTCAAATCCTTAACATATTCAGATAATCCTTCTAATAATCGGGGTGTTAAAAATAAATCTTTCATTCCCCAGAGTACTAAAGTAGGAACTTTAATGATTCCACTCCATTCTTTATAACTACGATTTGCTCGATAATAATTTACTCCTCCTTCGATTGCTCCCGGTTGAGACCATGCTTCAAAATACTTTTCTCTGTCAAAATCACTTAAATTTTCTGTAAAGACAGATTTTCTCAACTGCTCATAGTTATTTTCAATTATGGACTTCTCCCCATTAGGTTTATAAAACTCAAAAATATAGGAACTTGCTTCTTGTTGTTTTTTATCTGATCTTAAACTTTGTGAGAAAATTTTATGATGTGGAGCATTTAATATAATTAACTTATCCAAAAGCTTTGGGTATTTTTCTGCAAATATCCAAGCAACAGCTCCTCCCCAATCGTGTCCAGCAAGAATAAAATTTCCTAATCCTAGAGTTTCACTCAGACCTCTAATATCCTCTATTAAAATTTCTATTTTATAGTTTTCGACTCCTTTTGGTTTATCCGATAGATTATAACCCCTCATGTCTGGAATAATTAATTTAAAATCATCTTTAAGGAAAGGAATTACTTTTGCCCAACAATACCAAAATTCTGGAAAACCATGAAGTAAAATCAAGGGTTTTCCTGACCCAACAATAATAGTATGTAGTTTTATTCCATTGGTTTCAATATATTTTTCTTCTATCTCATTCAGAATTGTCATAAGTGTTGCAATGTAAAGACTTATTTAATATTTAAGGAAATTGAATTAAAAATAAGAGGATATTTAAAAATAGAATAAAAATTAGAAAAATATATCAAAAAATTTGTTAATTCACTTATTCAAAATAACTCATAAATGATTTTGTAAAATCTCTTACAGATGAATTATCTATTTCGCCGAATTTGTAACGTCCACGTGGTAATTTAGTTTTCCCTGAAAGATGCTTCTTTAAAGCAAGTTCGAAATCATTTATAGGTAGACTATTATGTTCCGCGAATTTAATTTCTCCAAAGTATTTTACTAAAAAATCTGGTTTCAATATTTTCACTAGGGGAATCACCAATATTATATTTTGTTCAAATAGTTTTTTAATTAAATAATTGTTTCTATTAATAAAGTCAATTAACTATATAAATCTTTTCCTACACTTGCAACGCCGAATCCCCGTTCACTGAATGATCATTCATTCGTTTTATTCTCATCTTTACTATTTATCGAAATAATAACGAAACACATGAGAATTTGAAAATTAATAAGTAATAAATTTGAGCATGATTTCTTAACATGTAATAATATTTTTATTGGATTTTGTTAAATTATTGATGTTTATTGAGTTGATTATAATTGTCTTTAAGGCAAAAAAAGTTGGAAATAACTAAGAAGGAAAAAAAGAACCTATTTATAATATCTGCTCTCTCTGTCTTTGAGGAAAAAGGATTTAACAATACTCGTGTAAAGGATATTACAAAAAAGGCGAAAACTTCTGTAGGGAATTTCTACAACTATTTTAAAAGTAAAGAAGAAGTGCTTGAAGTGATAATGAGTGGTATAGCTGAACTTATGATAAGTAAATTTAGAAGATTATTCATTTATTTCGAAGATAATAGAATCCCCCCAATTTCTGCTGTTAAGAAACTTTTTCGTGGATACGCGAAGATGTTTAAGGAAAAAAGAGAAACATTTTTAATTTTCTTTGAGCAGATGGGGGGGATGGACCAAAAATATCGTACTAAAAGAAATGAAATAATGGATAATTTTACAAATGAGGTAGAAAAAATCATTATAAAGTTATTAGAATATGGTGCTCGTGACCAGAACCCTAAGATCTCAGCGAGAGTTTGGACATCTACGGTACTTGGTGTTTTCATTTGGTGGATTCGAAGTGATTTTAAACTCAATGAAGAGGAACTTGTTAATAATTTAACTGCATTTCTAGTTAGAGGAACAATGACTGTTTAAGTTCTTTTAATTTATCTTATTTTAAATCCAAATATTAACTACACTTATATTACTCGTTTAAGTGTTTTTATAACAGTTATAATTATAAGGAATATAATTAAATTATACTTGGAGAATTCATATTTTAAAACTGCTGGACTTAAGATAAAATGAATAGAGCAATTGCTGATAGAACTTACTTGAATTATCTTTTACAATATTTAGGTGTCGATGATTTAAAACAAATATGTCGAGATTTTAATATAAAAGGATTTTCTAAATTGAAGAAATCTGAGTTAATTGATTTTATTCTTGATTCATTAGCAGAAGAAGAATTTAAACAACTCTTACAGCAAAAGGAAATTGAAATTATCTCTACTGGAATAGATTTAGCAATAAAGAAGATTAATGGTGAGGATCGAGAGAGTGTTGCTGAAATTAAGATTGTAAATCCAAGTAAGCATGAAATTGAGTTGAAATTTAAAGGATGGAATTGGGAAGCACAATCCTATTTATCTATTAATCCAAAAAACATAGGAAATCCTGATCGCGACTGTGATTGTAGAATAGGGGCGAGTATGGGTTTTTGTAGTCATTTTTGGGTTGGATTCATCTATTCTTTAAAACAAGACTGGTTTAAACTTGATGATTGGACTTTAACAGTACTACCTGATAATTTTGAACAAAAAATTAAGACTATTAAGATTGCTAAAGATCAAGTGGGGGAAAAAAGGGATGATAAAAAGAAAATCGCAGTTTTGGTTGATGAATCATCTTCAAGTGCGAAGCTAATAAAATATCTTGATTCTTCAATAACTATATATGAAGCGGATATCACTGAAATTCTTGAACGTGAATCTGAATTCCAAGGAAATATTACTCTTTTTTATATAGCTTCTCTTGAAAATCTCAAATTAGGACCTAAGTTAAAAAAAGCAAGCGATTATCATGAAGAAGATACTGTAATGGTTGAAAAATTAAAAGTACGAATCAGCGAAAAATTACAAAATGAAAATAGTTTCATAAAAGGAGACAAGATCAATTTTAGTGGAAAACTTGTTAAAGATAATTTTTGGGGTTATACTGTTAAGAATGTTAGAAAAGTTTCAAAGATGTAATTTCAATTAACAACTAAATTCTTACTACTTCGAATGTTTAAATCTATGAAAGGGAAGGTCTGTATTGTTACAGGAGCAAATTCAGGAATTGGCAAAGCAACAGCATTAGGGTTAGCTAAATTGGATGCTCATGTTGTAATGCTCTGTCGCGACAAATTTCGAGGAGAAGATGCTCAGTCTGAAATTATAGACGCAACTGGAAATGAATCAATTGATTTATTATTAGCAGATCTCACTTCACATCAATCTATTCGAAATTTTGTTTCAAATTTTCAGAAGAAATATGATAAATTAAATGTCCTAATAAATAATGCAGGAATCAATCCGAGTAAACGATATGAAACAGTGGATGGCATTGAGAAAACTTTGGCAGTCAATACTTTAGCTCCTTATTTATTAACGAATTTGCTCATGCCTACACTAAAAAATAGTATTCCTGCCAGAATAATTAATGTTGTATCAGCTGTACAAAGTAAATCTATTAATTTTGATAACTTGCAACTTAAAAGGCACTTTAGATCATGGAAGGCTTATTCGCAATCTAAAACTGCACTTATCCTTATCACATATGAATTTGCTCGACGTTTAGAAGGTTCTGGAATCACTGTAAATTGTCTTCATCCAGGAGGTGTAAAAACGAATATAACACGGGATTATAAAGGGATTATAAAATTCTTTACGAAAGTTATCTTTAGTTTTGCTAAGAGCCCAGAAGAAGGAGCAGAAACCTCGTTATACCTCGCAACATCACCAGATGTAGAAAATTTAAGTGGAAAATATTTTATTAATAAAAAAGAAGCAACATCAAAAGATATTACATATGATAAGTCTATTGCTCAAAGAATATGGGATGTGTGTGCCGATCTCACAAATTCTGATTTTTAAGAAGTAGTTTTATTAACATTACTTTATTCTCATACTTACCCTATTTGTCTTAATTAGGAAATTTAGTAGTTATTTGTGGGATATTAAATATGGCTAAAAATGCAAATGATAGATCTGAAATAATGAAAGGAAAAATTTGTATGATTACAGGGGCTAATTCTGGCATAGGAAAAGCTACTGCATTAGGTTTAGCAAAATTAGGGGCTACATTAGTATTGGTATGCCGTGATCGAGATCGTGCTGAAAAAGCCATAGCAGAAATAAAGGAAAAGTCCAAAAATGGATCAATTGATTTATTTATTGCAGATCTTTCTTCTCAAAAAGAAATTCATAACCTTGTATTAGAATTTAAAAAAAAATATGATAAGTTACACGTTTTAATCAACAATGCGGGTGTAAATCTAAACAAGCACACATTAACCGAAGATGGAATAGAAGCAACTTTTGCTGTAAATTACTTAGCTTATTTTATATTATGTAATCTATTATTAGAAACATTAAAAAAAAGTAAATATGGACGTATTGTTAATGTTGCGTCAAGCATTCAAGCTAAATCTATTGATTTTGATGATTTAAATGGAGATAACAATTATCGTCAATTAAAATCTTATTCGCAATCGAAATTGGCTGTTGTTCTATTTACTTATGAATTTGCTAGAAGGATTCAGGGAACAGGAGTTTCAGTAAATTGTCTTCACCCAGGGTATGTAAAGACAAATATGATACGTAATTTCCGCCCTTTTGTTAAATATTTCTACCATTTAGTTGGATTATTTATGTTAACACCAAAAAGAGGGGCTAAAACATCAATTTTTCTAGCTTCTTCTCCAGAAATAGATGGAACAAGTGGAAAATACTTTAAAAGAAGAAAAGAAGCGAAATCTGTTAAAATTTCTTATGATAAATCCGTTAGTAAACAGTTATGGGATGTTAGTGTTAGTTTAACAAATGTGGATCTTAAAAATTAAATATAATTGAGTTTTAAAGACTTTGTTAATTGCTTTAATTTTTTTGATATCTGTAATTCAAGGATATGAGTTTCATCTAATTTTTTGAAGGAATTTGGCAATTTCTTTATATTGTCTAAATAAAACTTTCGAATATCATCTATTTTCGGTAGTTCTTTAATTAATTCCCCATTCTTCATTACTTGATGTAAAAGCGGTTCTGAATTAGAAGGAGTAGGTTCAATTTCAAGTGATAATATGTCTTCTTTAAACATACCATCTTTATCGTAAATTCTATAAATTTGTTTTTTTCCGGGATAAGTAACTTTTTCCTCACTAATTTTTATCTTCGGCTTTCCATTATATTCTATTAATTTGTATACTCCCGAAATTGTTGGATCATCTCGAGATGTTGCCAATTCTGTTCCTATTCCAAAAGCATCTATAGGCGCATTCTTATCAATAATTTCTTTTATTTTATATTCATTCAAATCTGAGCTAGCTACAATTAACACCTTTTCACATCCATTAGCATCAAGAATTTTTCGCACTTTTATAGCGTGGTCGATCAGATCTCCAGAATCTAATCTTACTCCCATTATATCATTCCCAAATTTACTAGATTTCTGAGCAGCTGTTTCAGTATCATATGTATCTATTAAAAGAATAGAGTTCTTCCCATAAATTTTATAATATGATTCAAAACTGTCTAGCTCATCATCAAATTTTTGTACAAAACTATGAGCCATAGTACCAGTAGAATTTATTCCTAATTCGAGATCTGCAACCACATTACTCGTGCCATTAAATCCCGCAATATAACTTGCTCTGGCAGCATACACGCCTGCTAATGGACTATGTGATCTTCGTGTCCCAAACTCAAGAAGAACTTTATCTGGAGCGATATTTTTAATTCTCGATGCTTTCGAAGCAATAAGGGTTTGAAAATTAATTACATTTAGCAAATATGTTTCAGCAATTTGGGCATGAAACATAGGACCTTGTATCCTTAATATTGGTTCTTTTGGAAAGAAAAAGTTACCTTCTTTCATTGCCCATACATCCAATTTGAATTTAAAATTAGGTAAATACTCCTCGAAAAAACTTGAATCAATATTTTTAAAAACAGGCTTATCTTTTAAAAACTCAATTGTTCGCTCTGTAAATCTAGCATTAAGGATGTATTGAATTGCCTGTACTAAACCTGCAAAAATTAAGTAATTGCGATTTCTAGGAAATTTTCTAATAAATAATTCAACTGTGGCAATCTCATTATTCTCATCAATGTTATTTTCAAGATTATATTGGTAAAAAGCTGCTCCCATTGTAAGTTGATAAAAATCTGTGGCTAAAATCATATTCAGATCATTAATAAACCCAGAGTTGATAAAATTCATTTTTTCCTCACTGATTTTAATAATAATTTGCGATATATTTACTTCATTTTTTAATTTTAAACATTATATTTTTATTAGATTTTAATAATTACAAATCTTCCTTTTGTGCAAAAATTTCATTTAAGGTAATTTCTCATTACGAATTAACAAAGACATCTGCATACATTTAAATAGTTTTATTTATGAATACTCCTTATTAATTCAATAATTTGATTTAAAAATAGAAGGGTTTTATAATGAAATCTAAAAAATTTATTATAAGTTTAATTTCATTTAGTTTACTATTAGCCAATCTACTGTTGATTAATGGTGCTTCAAGTACGCCTCAAATTCAGGCAAATGGCAGTTATTCATTGGGTTTTGAAATCGGTGATTATTTTGAATTTTATTGTACAGAATTTGATACGACAGGATTAAACACCGTCTTTGGCGGAGACTGGGCTACCAATTTAGGTTCGTTATTTTGGTGGACGGGTTATAATGCCCCCAGTGCGTTAGGAGAAAAAACACGATTCTCCATTGTAAATATAACTCTCCCTAGTACTACTTGGTCTTTTATTTTGGATGGTTGGGATTGGATTGCTAAAACATCCACCTTTGGAATTCCAACTCAAGATGATGTTCCCTATAATCTCCCCCAAAATGCATCAACAGCAATTTTTAACCCATCTGCGTGGTTACTAGCTCTACAAGTTGAAGATTATATAACTGATATGTCATTGCTTGGAGGTTACAGTTCAAGTGGAAATGAAATCTATTACAATAGTTCAGATATTACAGATTATCAACTTGGTTGGATTTTCGACACAGATACTGCTGTTGTGAAGCAGTTCTGGATTAAAGATGACACAAGTACAATTATTTTTGAAATGTGGGGATTTGAACTTAAAGTTCAAGAAGTAGAAACTTATAATTGGATAGTCACGGAATTAAATGCTGTTGAATTAGAAAATGTATTCGGAAGTGATTGGAATTTAGATTTAAATGCTTATTGTTGGTGGGCATTAGATAGTCCTACAACAATAGGAAATAAATCTAAACTAGAAGTAGATTTAATTGCTACTCATCCAACTTATGACGATTGGTATCGTTTTGAAATAGATGGATGGAGTTGGATTGGAGAAGACGTATTATTTGATGCTCTTCCTGATAGAGATAATGTAGGTTATAGTTTACCTATGGATCCCGAAGGAGTTGCTTTTCATTATAGTCTCTTTTTGATTGCAACTCCTGTTATTCGCTATCTTGAGACTATTAGTTATCCTGCAGGTTATTCTGCTTCTGGTAATACTGTTACACGGTCTCATAGTGATGTTGCAAATTATGAAGCTGTGTGGGTTTATGATGAAGAATTGGGAGTAACTGAGCTTTTCCAAATTAAAAATTCAGTTGGAAATGTCATTTTTGAAGTTTGGCTGATGGAATTTAAAATACCTGTAGGTACTGAATTTACATGGGAAGTTACGACATTAAATGAAGTAGGCCTTGAAGGGGTTTTTGGTCCTGATTGGGAAGCTAATCTTCAATCTTGGTTTGGAACTGACTGTAATCAAGCTGGTGCGAAACTAAAACGTGAAATAACAGAGATCAATTTATTTGGAAATCTTTGGTCAGTTAGCTTTAATCAATGGGATTGGACTACCTCGGCTTTTGGTAGTAATCCCGATCTTACAGACACATATGGTTTATTTTGTAATCCTCAAGATGGTTTCTGGGGATCATGGATGTGGCTTGTAACATTTCCTCCACATTATTACTTGGTTGGACGAAGTTATTCTGCAGGAGTGGAATTATCTGGGCTTGTAGTCACTCTAAATGTTACCGACGTCCAAGATTTCCAAGTGAAATTTACTTATGATGCAATCCTCGGTGTTTTCAATACCGCTCAAGTTTTTGACAACACAACTACTCTTGTATTTGAATATCGATTAATTTCAGCAGTAACTGGAGGAGGTATTCCTGGATATGATTTGTTTATATCGTTAAGTACAATTATACTTTTGATAGGCTTTATCTCAATAGTCTCAATCAAGAAGGTTAAAAGGAAGTAAATTAAATACATAAAATTGCTGAAAAAACATTAATAATAAATTTCTTTTTTATTTTTATTTTTTTATTATCTTTTTTGATATTTGGATTGAATTGATAAGTTCCCTTTTTATGAATCACTATAAAATAATTCTAGAGGAGGGGAAACCTTCTTTCTCAAGTTTATTTACAAATAATATTATCAAAAGTAGGAAATGTAGAAAAATGTTTAAAAACCTTCAAATTGATCTTTGTATAAATACCTATTTTAATAAAATATTTAATTTTGGTGTACACAAAAAATGTACCATTTAGACGATGATGAATACTTAAATGTACCTTATTATAGAAAAACACGGAGTGTTTGCCCAGAATGTTTAGAACCAATTGATGCTGAAGTTTATGAAGAAGATGATCAAATTTGGATGAAAAAATCATGTGAAGACCATGGTCACTTCAAGGATAAACTTAGCTCGAGTGCTAAATATTATAAATGGACACACTGGGCCATAAGGGATAAAGATGGGAATGTAGTATGGCAATTTGATAAAGATGGCGAGGCAAATCCCCCAGATTGCGTTGGGGATGATCCAAGAGGATGCCCATATAATTGTGGTTTATGTGATCAACATCTCTCGACTTGTTCATTAGCTTTAATAGATCTTACAAATCGTTGTAATTTTAATTGTAACTTTTGTTATGCCAACGTATTGCAGAGCGGATATCTTGTAGAACCCACCTTAGAGGAAATCGATCGAATTATGAAGCATTTTAGAAGTAAACCAATACCTGCAGTGGCTATTATGTTTACTGGTGGAGAACCAACAGTTAGGAAAGATTTTCCTGAAATTTGTAAAATGGCAAAAGATAATGGTTTCAAAGAGGTCATTGTTGCAACAAATGGATATGGATTCCAAAAGAAAAAAGGTGGTCTTGAATGGACTAAAAAAGTAAAAGAGGCAGGTCTAGACACATTATACTTCCAGTTTGATGGAGTCAACGATGTAACATATGAAAAAACTCGCGGAATCAAAAATCTTATGACATATAAACAAAGAGTCATTGATAATTGTCGTAAAGCTGGACTTGATTCTATTGTATTAGTTGCTACTATTGCTAAAGGGGTTACCGATATCGAAGTTGGAAATATTATTCAATATGCTATTGATAATGTTGATGTAGTTCGTGGAATAACATTTCAGCCTGTATCTTTATGTGGGCGTATTGCTTACGAGGAGCGTGAAGAACTGAGGATTACCAATGCCGATGTTCTTAAAAAGATCGAAGAACAAACCGGAGGTAAGATTAGCATGGAAAATGCATGGTATCCTTTGAGTACTATTGTGGAGTTCGGCAGAGTTATAGCTTATTTGGCTGATGTCGAACCTATAGAGTTTACATGCCATCCAGATTGCGGTTTCGCATCCTATATGGTCGTGGATCCTGATTCGGGAGAAATGATGCCGATAATGGAATATTTTGACCCATTAAAAGTTATTGATTTCGCAAACCGCTTTTGGGCTAAAATTAAACATAAAGAAAAGAATCAACTTCGCGTATTTGAAGATTTATTAGGAGACTTTGGTAAAACTCTTGATAAGGGTTTAAACTTTTTAGATAAGACTCAATTACGTGCTAGGTTCCTTTTAGGCGTATTACAATATATGAAAAAGCCAGGAAAGCTCATGGAAATGTTTTCAAGGCTTTTAATGCGTGGAGATTGGGAGAGTGTAAGCTCTTTTAGTTATGGGGCACTTTTGCTTTCTAGCATGCACTTTCAAGATGCTTACAATATGGACCTTGAAAGAGCAAAGAGATGTATTGTACACTTTGGTATCGCAATGCCTGATGACACTGTAAAGGAAATTAGTTTTTGTACAATGAATTCGATTCACAGACCTATTATTGAGAAACAAATTGCCAAGCAAGTTACCGCAAAAGTAAGGGATGAATTTAACACTTCTACAGGTCAAGCCATGGAAGAGATTGAACAAGAAGTAGCTCGTAATGGAGGAATTAATAAGGAGGAGGATGTATAAATGCCTGAAGAATTCGTTGAAGATAAAGATGGGATGAAAATCCGTAAACTAGCAGAGTTAAGAACTGTTACTGATAAAGATTATGAAGAAGCTATGTTAAAAAGAGTAGATGAATTTAAAGAGAAAGAAAAAGATAAGTCTCAGTTCAACGATGTCCTTCAAAATACATTTTTTAAAGCTTTAAGTACTGCTTTAGATTTAAAAGTCCAAGTTGATAAAGCTCTTGGAGAAGATAATTTAAAGAAACTCCGCAAAGCAATTGATGATATCCTTTTGTTAGGTCTCTAATTTTTTTTATTTTTATAAATTTTTTACCTAGTTCTTCATTTATTTTTTTTCACAATGTATTTTTAAAATCATAGTTTAAATATACTATGGTGTATAACGGTCTCACTTTACCAGTGACACTTTTTTATATCACGAATGGATTTGCTCACCTATATTACGCTTTAAAGTTAAAAAAAAAGTATCCAAATCATAATTTTACAAATTCATTTTTAATATTTATATTATGGATTGTAGCTGGTGTTGTTTATCCATTATTTTTTATAAGAGATACGAGTCATGTTAGGTGGTTTGAAGGTTTAGCTCTTCAAATTATCTGTGTTTACGCACCCTTGTTGGTTTTTTTCATTTTATACTACCAGTTTCAATTTATATTAAAGAAAAAGCCAAATTTAAGAGATGAAAGGACCATTGATAAGTTTCTCGATCATTTTCCTTTAATGGATATAAAAAATCTTAATAATAGAAAACAGGCTTTAAAAACTGATATTCATAGAAAGTTATTTCATCTATTACCGGCGGTAATTATTATCTTTTTATGGCTCTTTGCTGTTCATATTTGGGATGCAATGTGGGATGCAGATCAATTTTGGGGGATCTCAGGGTCAGAATACGGGATGTTTTTAATAATAACGGTTGGTTATACGGGAGTACTTATATTTGCTGCTTTAGATTACATTCGTTTATCTCATATTTTCAATAAGGGGAATATATATCATTTACTTCCTTCCTGTATTTCCAATACGTTAGGTAAAACTCTAAAGAAAAATGAAATTTATGAATTTACGAGACCTGTAGCATTAGTATTATCTTTAGTACCTACGCTCTTCCTCCCCTTTGGAATATTCACTTCAGTGGCATTAATAGCTACATTAGGTGATGGAGCAGCTTCTATATTTGGACTTAGATTTGGCAGAATTCATGTCCCAAAATCTTCAAATAAAACATTAATTGGATATGTTTCTGGATTTTTAGTCTCTTTTGGAATTAGTGTTCTGGTTTTATGGTTTTTTGAACAGTTATCTTTGCCATTTTCAAAAATAATAATTATTGGATTTATTGGGGCATTGACATTTCTAATTATTGATATTTTAAATCTTAAAGTAGATGATAATATTTTGAATCCAATATTCTGTGCATTAACAATGGGTTTATTATATTCCTTCTTATGATTTTCATTAAAATTAAAAAAAAGCGTCCATCTTTTTTATGCCTTTTATCTCTTCAAAAGTTATACCGAGTGCATCTAGCACTTGTTCTAGAGCAGAGATTAAAAGTTCCTTATATTTTTTTGGATCAATATCTTGGAGTTTAGCCAATTCAATTGCTTTTGCTCCAATGGTTCCTTTACTCTTGATAAAACTTATTGTTTCACCTTTCTGAAATTCCTTTCCCGTTACATCTCTTAGTTCTAAGGCAGCTCTCACATGTTGAGGAACAACTTTGGTATAACTCCTAAGATCCTTCTGTAAACCTATATTAATTGCGTAGTCTTCAAGAGTAAAAGTGTCTGGTTTTCCAATTTTCTTCAGATTACTTCTTACAATTTCAATGACTTTATCTTTAGCTTTTAAAAATTCAGCATTATTAGTTATATTCTTCAAGATTTCAATCATTTCACTAAAAGCTTTTTTAATAAATTCTGGAGTATTTTTCTTCTTGGCAACCAATCCTTTTATATCAATATATTTAGTATCTTTATAAATCCCAATGTAATTCTTTTTTCTTTCAGAGAGTGCTAAAAATTGGTATGTCTTTTCTTCTTCTAGATCAAGATCGAGTTCTTTTTTACTCCAATTGGATATCTCACTCATTTGAGTTTTTGAAGGATTTAATAAGAAAACTGAATCTGTATCGCCATATAAAACTTTTACACCTAATTGTTCGGCTTTATTAATGGTCTGTTTGATAGAATATTGACCAATTCCAGTGGTACTTTCTGCAACAGGTAAACAAAACAAAGGAAAGTTCTGAGATCCAAAGACGCCATATGAGCCGTTTATAAACACTTTAAGGGCTTGCTGAATTGTTAGATAATAATTACGTTGTTTTTCTGTTAAATTTTTATCACTTGACTTTGGTTTAAAATATTTTACTCGTATATCTCTAAAAAACCCAACAACATAAGCAAAGATTCCCATTTTATGAGTACAGATATGGTATGGTGTTCCCTTAACAAGATTATCTTCGTCATCTTTATGAGGACACAGAACAGTTTCATATGAAAGATTATATTCCTTTATAATAGATGGATATAGACTTGCGAAATCCATAACTACTACATCATAATGAATTCCAGGAACTGGATCTACTACATAAGCTCCTAAAAATTTTTCATCATCAAATTTAGAGGAGAGGATTCCACCAGGTTTTTTCTCTTTTATTTCTGAACGACGAGGAATTAGAGCTTCCTTCCTCCGATGTTCAAAATAGAATATATTTTGAATCCATGTTGAGATTTGCCTGCGAACCATATCATGAATAGGCATTTTTGTTATTCTGCATAAAAGTATTATCAAATTCCATACCAGAGAATTATTAAATTTTGTTAGGTCTAATGTTAAAATTGAATCTTTGAGATTATACCAAGAAAGGATGTCATATTCCATTTCATGGATTATCTCATCGTGTTGAAACTTTTCCTCCCCTAATAAAGCAGCACTAATATCATTAAGAGATGCACTCTCATAAGCACCTCCGAAAGCGTAGCCAGAAATACTTCTGTTAAAAAAAAGATTGAACAAATCGACATGTACTCCTCTGCGTAAATCGCATTCAGCACTAGATAAAATTCCAAAACCTCTTTTTACATGAATAGGATTTAGATCCTTTTCAACTTTTAATTTTTCTGCTCTATGGAATAAATAATTTAAATCAAAATTATCACCATTAAAAGTAATAAGGACAGGGTATTCCCATATAAGTCGAAAAGTTTCTATTAATAATTCTTTTTCAGATTTGAAAAAAATAATTTTAGCATCAGAGGGAAACTCTTCATGAAATTTCTCAAATGTATATCCTTCTCTTTCAAGCATATAAACTAACTTTAGTCCGTCTGTAGCTACAAATGATATACTGATAACTTCTTGCTTAGCTAAACGTGGATCGGGGATTCTATAATCTCTTTCACCAACCATCACCTCAATATCCATAGCCATGCGTTTAACATCTGGGATAGGAGTTATAAAAATATCCATAAATTCTTCTGAAAATTCTTTTATTTCAGAAGTTTCACTTTTGAACAATTCTCGAAGTTCATTAGCCATTCTTTTAGAGTTTTCATCTTTTTTCTCGAAGTTTAATTTTTCTAGTTTGCCATTTTTAATCTTATAAATAAGTCCCGGAATTAATTGACGATCGAATATATAGTTTAAATGGTACCTTATATCCGCCTCCCAAGCCTTTTTTTCATTATTTCCTAAAATGTTGCGAATATTAACTCCCGAACCACCTATATTCGTTGGAGTTTTACCATAAATTTTAGTCATTTGAATCTCTTGATCGCTTAACAAGTCAAATCGCTTAATTTCCTCAAATCGATTAAAGCCATCGTATTCAGTCAGTTTTCTCTTCTGTCCTGTGCTTTCAGAATAAGATAGTTTTTTTAATTCTGAAATTGGTTCTTTACTTAAACAATAGGGTTCATGATCAGTAGTATCGATCCAAATTTTTATATCATTAGAATCTAAATCATAAAATTTACAATAAGCCTTATTTTCCCCCCCATCATAATCAACGTCAAGTAATAACCCTCGTTCCATATCTTCATTGATTTCACCTTTCTCAATCAAATATCGAATATATTTTGAAGAAACACTCTCACGTGAAATTTTGTTTAATTTGATATTCCCCTCTTTTAAACCAAACAGATCATCATTTCCTTTGAAATACAGTTTTAAGGGTATTTCTTTTTTATCCTCATCTACTTTAATAGCTGATTCTGTAACTTTCTCTTCTTTTTTAATCTTTTCAGATTTTATATCCTTTTTAGGTACGGTAGATTTTTCTTTCTTCTTATCTTTTTCTTCAACGAAGGAAAAAAGCGAGGTTTGTTCCTTATCGTCTAATTTTTTCTTTTTTGGAGCTGGCATACATACCAATAAAAAATATTATTTTAATGTCTAATATAAATAATTATTATAATATTTATTATAATACCCACTATTCCTTCTTTAATATTTTATTTGGGACCTTTAAGTCAGGAAATTTTATATTTAATTATTTAGTTTTTTCTTTCTTGAACTTGCGTTTTAATCGTAAAGCTTCAAAGACTAGAGGGAAGGCAAGCTTAGGAAGGAAAAAATTTAGTTTTCTCTTCGAACCTGTCATGATTTTTCCCCATTCAACCATGAATTTGTCCCCTTTTTTTTTGCTGAGGGAAGCAAAAGCATCAAAAAATATTGGATGTTTTGCACAGAAACGAGCCATGCGAATAGACCACTTAAAATCTTTCCCAAAACTTTTCATCCATCTTTTTTGATATCGCTTAAGAAATTTCTTTGTAAAGTTATTCTTTTGAAATGCTTCAACAATTATATTTGCGGCAATTTCAGCTGCATCCATCGCATATTGTAATCCCTCTCCAGTTAGCGGATCTATCATACCTGCCGCATCCCCTAGAATGAGTAAGTGATCATCATAACTTAGCAATGTTCCCCCAAAACGAATGGGTGCTGCTTTCATCTCTTCAATTTCAGCACTAGGGCCTAAAGCTTCACTTATAAAAGGATCATTCTCAATTAAATCATGATGAATTTTATACAAATTTTCACTACGAGTTTTCCCAAAGGGAATAATATAGCAACAAAAGACAAGATCATCATCTGCTTCTTTCATAAGTGCACAGTAACCAGGAACAAGTTTCATTGACATTACAACAATTCCTTCTTGGTCGAATTCATAGGTCCCTGCTTTCACGTAAGATCGACTGCATACGGCTTGTGGTGGGCCTTTTATAATTCCCAATGATTGAGCAATGCGAGAAGAAGCACCATCGGCTATGATTAAGATTTTAGCATGGTTTGGTTGATTTTCTCCTTTTTTAGGATGAATGGTCCAATAACCACTATTTTTATTGAAAGTTACTTCTTTAACTGAATAATTCTCCATCAAGATTGAACCTGCTTCAACCGCAGTTTTAACAAGCATTTCATCGATAATTTTTCTTTTTATTGATATCACTAAATGGGATTTTGTCTCTGCATATGAATCTCCAGTATACACAATTCCTCTAGGACTAACTAATCCTCCTTGAGACGTCCAGCGTCCTTTATTCTCTCCAATTAACTTTTGTAAAAGTCCCATCTTCTCTAGATGAGCTTGAGCACGTAGTGTAAATGCATCACCACATATTTTATCTCTTGGAAATTCCTTTTTTTCAAGAACTAATGGGATAATCCCTTTTTGTGCTAAATAGTAGGCACAAGTAGATCCAGCAGGTCCAGCACCGACTATACATACATCATGGATCTTTTTTTCTGACATTATTAATACAACATCAAAAATATATCGCTTATTCTTTAAGGTTTTAGATTTTATTATGAAATTTGTATTATAAAACAAAATAGAGTTCTCTGAATAAATGGGCTTTTTTATCTAACTTGATAATTGTCTTTGAAGGAAGGACTAAAATTTTAAAATTAAAATTGCTACTATCTGTTATTATTAATAATTTTTTTTAATTCTTCCAAAAGAAGCTGTTTTTCAGCTATATACCAATCTAGTTCGCTTTTTGACGGACTTTCGTTATATATAATTTTAGCAACTTCCCTGATTTCATCTTCAGAAGGTGGAATTAATTCACCATCAACGTCTTCTCTTATTAAAAGAATTAAATTATCTGTCTCCAATGGTTTAATGTCATATCCATTTTTAATATTTCTATTTATCGTAACGCATAATTCAGCAAGTCTCCATATAGATTTCTCAAGAGGGTGATTTTCTTTATAAATCTTGAATGCTAATTTTGTAATTTCTTCTTTATTAAGAGTCATTTTTTTTTCCTTCCGGTGTTAATTTTCCCAATATCTTATTTTAGCAACTCTCCACGCTTTCAGAGGTTGCTTTATTTATCCAATTAACTATAAAATCAATAATAAGGTAATTGATTATCAAAAAGATAAATAAACTTTTAACTATTTGTGTTGCCTTTTATAGGTGATTAAAACCACAAAATTAAAAATTTATAAAATTTTCATATAAATATAAATCAAACTAATAATTCCCTAAATGCCTCCGTAGCTTAGCGGTATAGCATCCGACTTGTAATCGGAAGGTCGGGGGTTCAAATCCCCCCGGGGGCTTTATTATTATTGAGATTTAAATTTTCTTTTCTAATCTTGATTGATTAAAAATTGATAAATCAGTTCAGCAGCTTCTTCAATACTCTTCAAATTACTGACTTCAGGAACGTTATGAGCAAACATAGTTGGAATTCCGACTAGCGCTGATGGAATACCAAGCCATTTCTGGGCTTTCCCGGCATCCGAACCATAATATTCTAAAACACCATCTTGATATTGTATATTATTTTGTTCAGCTATTTCAACTAAGGTTTTGCATAATTGATAATCAAAAATCCCTGTACCGCTCGCTTCTTGCCATACTATTACAGGTCCATCATTTAATTTAATATCTGAACTTACTGTTCCGGGAAAATCTTCAACCAATCCAATATCTAAAGCAATTATTTCATCAATAGAAGTATTTTTGGCAAAAAATAATGAGCCTTCTGATCCAATTTCTTCACGCGCAGTTGCAACGATATATAAATTATAATTTTTAGTCAATTTTCCTGATTCATCTATAAGATTAGTGACAATCTTTTTTACTAATAGAATAAGACCAGTTAATGCTACTAAGTTATCCATTGAATACCCAGAAATGATATTGTCGTTAAATTCCTCATTTAATAGTTCAAATTCCCCTGAAAATACAAATGGAGCCCCAATATGAATTTTAAAAGTGTCAATTACTTCTTCTTTATTTTTTGCTCCAATAAATATCTCCATTTCATGTGGCTCAATTTTTTCTTCTTTTCTTAATTTCTGAGGTGTAGCATGAGGAGATCTTCCACCAATTACACCATTTATCCATTTCCCTTCTCTATTTAAGATTAATATTTTCCTTGAAATGAGCCATCTGCCTTCATAACCACCTCTTTTAGAAAACTCTAGGTTGCCATTTTTTTTAATTTTTCTTATGGTTCCTCCGATTTCATCCATATGAGCCAAAATAGCAATAGTTTTTTCATTAGATTTTCCCTGAAATTTAACAAAATAGTTATTCAATGAATCAGTGTTAACCTTTATAATCTTATCTTTTAAAATCTTCTCTAATTCTGCTTTAAATAACTCACCTCGGGGTTTTTCTAATCCAGATGGCGACCGTGCAGATGAAAGTGTTTTAATTATACGAAAGATTTCATTCTTATTCAAAAAATATCACGAAATTTTATTTTTAACTTAGATAGTATTAAGATGTATAATTCAATAAAACTAATTTAATTGTAGCATTTTATAATATTAATCATTAATTTAGAATATATTGATGAAGTCAACAGAAATAGTTCTATTAATTTTAAAATTGGAATATGAGTTTATCGAAATTTTGGAGGAGATTGAATGAATAAATTAAATCGATTAATATTTATAATTATAGATGATCTCCGAGCAGAACATTTCTTTGATTTCATTAAAAAGGGATATTTGCCAAATTTAAAGGTATTAATGGAAAATGGTATATATTCGGAAAATTGTATTACTGACTTTCCTCCTATAACTTACCCCACGCAAGTATCTTTAATAACAGGAACTTATACAGGAGATTATAGGAAGGAATTATGCCATGGTATCCCCTTATTAAATTGGATGGGAAGAGATGTAGCTCCACCAATATTGAGAGAGTATGCGTCATTAGACCTTCAAATATATAAGCTAAACAGAGAGATGGGTACAAATTGTAAGACAATCTTAGAAATGATAGATGATGGAAATACAGCTAGTATAGCGCAATTTATTAATCGGGGTTCAAATTACATTTTTCCAGAGAGAAAATCTAAATTAGCACTATATTATCTTCTTTTAAAATATTACCCTGGTGTAAAAAGGAGGTTGATAAGAGCAAATTCAGTTATTACAAATAGACTAATTAAGGTATTCGAACACCCACATAGATTTTTTGAGAATTCAGAACCTCCTATATGTTCTTTATTGTGGTTTCCAACACCTGATTTACTTCTACATAGATTTGGTTATGATTCAAAATTTTATAAATTAAGCATATTACATATAGATAAAGTAATCGGGGTTTTGATTGATCATCTGAAAAGGATGGGATATTTTAATGAAACTGCTATTGCAATTACTTCAGATCACGGAAATTATAAAGCAGATAAGATTGGGAGTTTAGGCGGATTTTTAAAGCATAATAAACTAAGCAATTATCATCCGAAAAGAAATCTAGGTGGAAATATGGATCTTGCTTATTATGCAGGGGTAGGATTTTTCTATTTTAAAGGTTCTAATAATTCAAATTTAAAGAATAGCTGGTATCCACCCAATATTGCAGAGCTCGAGCATTATGGTCCAAAAAGGATTAATCTTTTAAAAGAGTTATTTAAAATCAATGGAAGTCGTTTAATGTTTTATTATGATGATCAGAATAAATTTGATAGAGGGATAATCCATCTTAAAAGAAAAATTAAGGGTTCAGGAAAAATAATAGAAGGAAGAATTGAGTATGAGGGCCTTGGACAAGATTATAAAACGCGTTATATCTCAGAAGATGATAATAAAGATATTTTCAATTTTTTAGATGATGAAATTGCGAGCCGGTTATTAGATAATAAATTTCACACCCCTCAAGAGTGGTTAGAAGCTACACATCACTTAGATTACCCTATGCATCCAGATTTAATACCTCGCCATTTTAAAAATCCAAGAAGTGCGGATATAATCCTTATTAATGATGAAAGTATTAAATTTGGTATTCATCATGGAAAGCAAAAAAGTAAAAATCTGTATGATCATGATATAGGTTTACGAAAATGTATGGCTGTTCCTCTAATTATAGGCGGTTCTTTAGATATTCCACATATGTCTATTCCTTGCTGTAAAATAACAGATATAATACCAACTCTATTGAAACTTATAAAGCAAAAGCCACATAAGAGTGTTATTGGGAATAGTTTCATTTAATTTATAAAATGATTATATTTTAAAATGAAATATTTTGGAGTTAATAACCAAGATATTATATCAAATTAAAGAAAGTAATTATATCGAACTATATATTCTAAATAGAATTAATTAATAAACAATAATAAATAAACAAACATTTAGATACTTATGGAAAATCTTGATATGAATGAAATTGATGATAAAAAACTTGCTAAATTAAGCATTGATGAATTAACACGATTATTCGCGAAAAATATTAATGAACAAACTTTAAAATTAATTGAAGGAATTGAATTTCTTGTAGATGAGAATTTTGAAAATTTTATGGAAAATATGAAATATGTCATCAGAACAAATACAGAAGTTCAAATAAAGAAAATATTTGAATCTAAGATTTTTAAATCCAAATTAATGTTTTCTAAAGCAGACAGATTAAAATTATTTACTAAAATTAATGATATAAAAAATATAGGGGAATTTTTAGCAAATAAAATGCTTCTTTATAGGGTAGTATTCCCTGATGATACTTTTAAACTACAGGTT
>JBHLNL010000160.1:0-8063 GCA_048941605.1 Promethearchaeota archaeon
GGTATGAGTACTTTCTGTATCTGTTTTTTAAATGACAGAGTGATGCCAGCCGTAATTATTGCTCCAATGCTACCAATAATACTAAAAATTAAAACTAATAGAATTGTAATTTGTTTTTCATCTCTAGTTTTTAATTATCAATTCAAAACTAATTTCCAAAAAATTTGATTATTATAATATGTTTCTTGAATTTTATTTTGCGACTTAAGTTTTTTTAATTGTGAAATAATCATTTCTTTATTTAATCCATTCTTAGTAAAAGTATCAATAATTTGATTCTGTCTCATTGGGTGCCTTTCAAGTATAGAAAGAACTTCATTACCAAAATTTGATGAATAAGTATTGAATTTTCCATCTTCGGGAAAATTTATAATAGTGTAATTCTCAAAAATATCATTTAGAATCGAAATTAAATTTTCATCAGGAATCATTACCCATTCTTCAGCAGGAGGTCTTATTGGAACATTAATATCAATTCTATCTGGCTTTATTAAATCTAGTTTTTCTTTAATTTTCAATAATTCTTCTTTTTTATCGTTAATTCCTTTCACAAACATAACTTCTATCCAAAATTTACCCTTAAATTTTTTCTTAAAATCAATGAATCCTTGTATTAGTTGTTCAAAGTTTATAGAAGGATGAGGTCGATTTATTTTAATAAATGATTGTTCATCTCCAGCATCTAAACTAGGTAAAACTAAATCTGAGTGAATTATAGCTTTTTGAACTTCTTTTAAATAAAGTAGACTTCCATTAGTAATCACACTAATAGGCTTCTCAGTTAATTTTTTAGCATTTAGAATTAAGCTTTTTAAATCTTTATACAAAGTAGGCTCCCCACTACCCACGAATGTCAAGTAATCGAATTTACCTTCATTTAATCTAATAGCTTCTTCCATCTCTTTTAGAATTTCCCTTTTAGGGAAGAAATTTTTTCTAGTATTGGTGAAATTTGTTGTTTTTCCTAATTGACAGTAAATACATTGATAATTGCACGTTTTAAATGGAATTGGATCAATTCCTAAAGAATTTCCTAATCTCCTGCTAGGTACAGGGCCATATACATATTTCATTTTTTTAGAGATAATAAAAAAAAATTAAAGATTTTTTATTCCAAAGCGTTTCAAAGTATTTCGAAAATTTATATTTATTAAAGTGAAAAATTTAGAAACCTAAACCATCTTTTCCTTATAATAATGCAGATTAATTGCGGCAAAGTCTTTTAAGAAGGGTAGGATCGATCAAATCCTTTGATACCCATCCCTTCTTATCCAAATAATCAAGAATCTCAGTTTTCATACTAATAGGGATATCTGCTTCAACCCGTATGAATTTTTCTAAA
Organism: Promethearchaeota archaeon; assembly: GCA_048941605.1. Lineage (GTDB taxonomy): Archaea > Asgardarchaeota > Lokiarchaeia > Sigyniarchaeales > SOKP01 > Loki-b32. The sequence goes on from JBHLNL010000160.1 coordinate 1,343, forward strand.
TCATTTGGAAAATCTACACCTTTATATTTACGCTCTAAATCTATCCAATGAGATAACTTAATCATTCTGCCTTTAGAGTTGTCGGCAGGTCTCAAACACATTTTTGCAACCAAACAAATGGCTTGTTCAATAGATTCAGCAGTAGTTAATAAATGTTCTGGACCAGGACCTATTAAATGACCATAGGTTCCATCTCTAGCGTTAAATACTTTCCATATATCTTCATCATCAGACCTACCAATATACATCCTCCTATATTCTGCAGAGTGAGGACCTAGAACAGCAGGAATCCCTACGCTATTAGCCATACTCGCGATACTTGCTGCTTTCTGAGACATAGCTCCCCATGCAACTCCAACAGCACCAACCCGATTTAAAATATAATCAGCAATTTCTTCAAAATTTCCTCTTAGAGGTCGCCTAGCAAAAATATTTGCTACTTTACAAGCAGCTCCCGTGATATGTGGGTTTGAGACACATGAGCCAACGTTAATTAAACCACCTCTATCAAATTCACCAGAAAATCTGTCATATAGAGTCTTTCCTTCTTCATCCTTTACAAGACCTATATCCATAGCACCGCACCCTGATACTACTACAATATAGTTCCTTTTACAGAATTCTTCTGCCATTAAATATAATTCTTGAATATCTTTTGCATAATTTGCACAACCTATTATAGCTACAATACCTGGGATTTCTCCTAAAACTATAGGAGCGCCAACATTACGTATCTCTGTATCAAGGATTGGTCCTCGACCAACTCTGCAATTATATTTTTCATTTCGTATCTTTTCCTTTCCCGCATACGTAATTAAGGTCAGAGGAGACACTCCTTTCATACAATCAGATTCACATCTACCACAATCTAAGCAAGAATCAAAAATTTCCATTAAGATTGAAAAATCCCCATTTTTTGCCTTATTGACACCAGCTACAATTGGTAAATCATTGGGACAATTCCTCTGACAATTTCCACAACCATTACAGCTCATAGCCATATCTATACAACTCTTTTCATCTGGGACCCCACTTTTAGCTTTCCTTATGGGTTTTACTTTAATAGCCGTTTCAACAGCTACTTTTCCTGCTTTTATAGGATCTAATATTAATACACCATCCATTTTACCACTAACTAAATCATCTATTATTTCATCATCTGGATCATTTGTTCTATCGGGTAATCCTCCCATTATCTTTTCATTTGTGGCTATAAATGGAGCGTTTACTAATTTTGCTTGTTCAAAGCTACGTAAGTTAACACACTGCTCATCAACCATTACAACATCTGCTAATCCAGAGCGAATATAAAAAATCTGGCGAGAGAGTGAACCTACAATTTTAGCAGCTGAATAATAACGAGTTAAGTCTAAGGCAGTACAACAAATTGCTCCAACATCTACTTTATTTTCTAAATTCTTTTCTCTCATATAATCAACAAGTTCTACTCCAGGTGCTACATTATGTCCTATCATAAGAATTGTTGCTTTTTTTTCAGGATCCAAGGTACCCATTCCTAGTTCAACTATAGGAACATCTGGATCCCCCATTGGAAAACCATAGGCAGCAATTTGGGCTGCATCAGAGATCTCCATACCAACAGAATCCGCTAAACCAGCTAAAAAACTCTTGGCTTCATAATCTAAGTAACTTGATTCTTGACCTGTATGTCCAGAAGCAAGTAAATGAGTAATTGTATAGTGTACCCATTCCATAGCAGTTTCGAGATCTTCCAAAGTTTCTGGTTTCATTCCAATAACTAATCGAGTATGTGGCATTTCAACTGCAATATAATTACCAAAATTAATAGGAACATTTCCGTACTTGTCTTTAAGCCAATGTAGTAAATGATCGCCATGAGCACTGTGGCATGCTGCACCAATACAGCATGCAATTTCTACTATTCTTGCTTGTTGTGTTTCCATGTTGATGCCACAAGCTCCAGTTCGTCCTTTTGAGAGATTACATTTTCCATAAGTACAAAGACAGCACATGTCACAGATGGGCATATAAAAAGGTTTATAACGTTCCATTAGCTTAAAAAACCAATGGCGTAAGGTAGGTATATGTGGCATGGGATGAGGGCCCATTGGTTCCCATTCTGTTTCATCACCAAAACTTACTTTACCAGTCGTTAATTCAAATCCCTTAATTAAACCTAATGGCCCCTTATATTCATCTATTTTAATTCTTGCGCCTTTTTTGCTCATAACTCTTACAACTTATTATATTAAATTGTGAATTTTTATTCATTTATTTAGATTTAAATAATTAAAAGATGTAGCCTTATAAAAGTTTAATGAATTATTATTCATAATCTAGAAATGATAAAAATTCATATTTTTCTAATGATTTTGTTTCCTCTGAGCATAAGATTTATATTTCTCGATTGCTTTTTTTAAAGTTCTTGTTGCCAATTCAGCACAATGTTTATGATCATCTGGTAGACCACCTAAAGCTTTCTCAATATCATCTGGTAATAATTTTTCAGCAAATTGGATATTCTTTCCCTCAACTAAGAGTGTTGTTTGACTTCCTGCTGCTACAGTCGCTCCACATCCATCAGTAATAAAACAAATTTTTTTAATTATATTATCTTTAATTTTTAAGAAGAATTGCATCGTATCACCACAAGATCCTTCATAAGCATACCAAACATTAATTTGTTCTAGCGGTGGTTTACCCCAATTTTTTGGCTTCTGAATTAATTCTACTATATATTTATTATATTTTTCAATTTCTTGATCTATAATTTCTTTCTGAAGTTCTTCTAACCACTTATCTAAATTATTATCTGACATTTTATTTTTCTAAAATTTCTCGAATTTTTTTGACTGTTTCTTTAAAAGCTTTTGCAGATTTGCTATCAGGATATTTTAATACAAAAGGTAAGCCTTTATCACCTTGCTGACTTACTTCAATTTCAAAAGGTATTTTACCTAGTAATAGAATTCCAAAATCCTGAGAGGCCTTTTCTACACCCCCCGGGGGATATAAGTTGATATGTTCTCCACAATGAGGACAATTGAAACCGGACATGTTCTCGATTAAACCTAATACATTTCTTTCCATTATTTGGGCCATTTTAATCGTTTTTCTTGCATCCATTAAGGCAACCTCCTGAGGAGTAGAAACTACAATAACATTCTCCTCAGGAATAAGTTGCAAAATATCTAATGTTTCATCTGAAGTTCCAGGAGGTAAATCACAAATTAAATAATCTAATTCACCCCAGATTGCCTCACCCAAGAATTGCCTTACAGCACTCATTTTCATTGGTCCTCTCCAAATAACTGGTGAATCTGAGTTCTCAATAAGGAAAGCCATACTCATAGTTTTAAGATTTAATGGACCATTAACTGGATAAAACCTTTTTTCTGCAAAATCAACTCTAGGTTTGAGATTTGGGTCTATACCTAACATTTTAAGGATATTTGGACCTGTGATATCTACATCAAGAATCCCAACCCTCAAACCAACACTTGCTAAACTCATTGCTAGGTTTACGGCTACTGTTGTCTTTCCTACTCCACCTTTACCAGAAATAATTACTATCTTGTGTTTTATTTTTTCCATATTTTTTTTTATATTCAGCACTAGATTATCCATTTTTTCTTTTTTTCCTTCTTCGATTGTCTCTTTTAAATCAATATCTGGAATTTCTTTATCTTGAATACTCTTTTACCTCTTAATAGTAATTAAATAGAATCAAATATTAGCCTTAATAGGTTAAATTTATATATTTTCGAATTTTTTTATTAATAATGAATAATTATTCAGAATTTAAAAAAGTTATTAAAAATAGATAATGGTGTAATATGAAATGAGGATTATTGCAATTCCTTCAATGGGGAACGGAGGCTTAAATGATGAAATGAGTCCTCGTTTTGGTAGATGTGCAAGTTTTACATTTGTTGAATTGGAAAACGATAAAATAAAAGCCGTTAAGACTGTTCCTAATCCTGCAGCAGATGCTATGGGGGGCGCTGGTGTACAAGCTACTCAAATAATTGGTAATAATGGCGCTGATGCTATAATTGTAGGTTTTCTGGGACCTAATGCTGTTAGTGGCCTTAATTCTTTAAAAATACAAATTTTCCAAGCTCCAAATAAGCCAATTAAAATAAAAGAAGTGATAAATCTCTTTATAAAAGGAACATTAGAGACCATAACTACCTCAAATGTTGCATCCCACTATGGAATGGGAGATGGTACAGGCATGGGAGGGAGAGGACAAGGAAGAGGAAGAGGTAATTTATCCTAAAAATACCCAATATTAACAGGAATTAAATGTTATCTTTTATGAACAGTAGTAAGTCTAAAATTATTTGTATCACAGGAGGTAAAGGAGGAACTGGCAAAACTCTATGTGCTGTTAATCTTGCTATTATGTTCAAAAACGAAGGAAAAAAAGTTCTTCTTATAGATGGTGATGTTGAAAATCCTAATACTTATTTACTATTAAACGGAAAGCTTGAAAATAAATTAGAGGTTCCATTTTTCAAACCAAAAATAAACGAAGAGAAATGCTCTAAATGTGGAGTATGTGCTCAAAATTGTTTATCAAATGCACTTTTACATGTGAAAGACACATATCCAATTCCAATTTTATCAATTTGTTCTGGTTGTAAACTTTGTCATAAAATATGTCCAGAAGGTGCAATTGAGGAAGATTCTAAAACTATAGGTTGGGTTTATTCAACTGAAATTAAAGGACTATCACTTATTTTAGGAGAACTAAAACCATCAGAAGCAAGGTCAGCTGCAATTGTGGAAGCACTACTAGAAAAACTTGAAAAAATTCTTAAAAATGATTCAAATAAGTATGATATAATTATATTCGATACTGCTCCTGGTGCTCATTGTGATGTTGAGCTTTTAATCTCTTATGCAGATATAGTAATTCCCATAACTGAACCAACTAAGTTTGGGAAATTGGATTTAATTAGAATAATGGAATTAATTAAATTAATAGGGAAAGAATCTCGAGTGATAGTAAATAGATCTTCCTTATTAGGCTTTAGAGAACAATTTTTAGATGAATTAAAAGAAGAAAGAATAAAAGTTCTAGGCGACATTCCCATGGATTCTGATATTGTAGAATCATATTGTCAAGGAACACCAATTATGGATAATAACAGTAAATTTAATAAAGAGGGTGCTGGTTATATAGCTTTTACTAAGATTTTTATAAGTCTAAAGAAATGGTTAAAAATTCTTGATTGATAGAAAAAAGATGGATGTGTTCTTGGAAAGAAAAGTAGTTGGAATCGTTTCAGGGAAAGGAGGTGTAGGAAAAACTTCAATAACAGCCTCATTAGCAAGTCTAGCAAAAAAAGACTTAAACATCCACGTTATTGTAATGGATTGTGACGTTGATGCTCCAAATCTAGCTATTATACTTCCTCCTGAAGATGAAGCAATAATAAAAAAAGAAGATACTTTTACTACAAGGAAAGCTAAATTTCTTGAGGATAAATGTATTAATTGTAAAATATGTATTGATGACCATTTTTGCGAATTTAATGCTTTAAAATGGAATAATAAGGCATTAATCCCAATTATTGATTTTTTAAAATGTGAAGGATGTGGAGCTTGCAGAGTTTTATGTTCGGAGGAAGCTTTTAATATATATCCAATTAAGAGTGGTGAAATTTTTGCATATAATACTATTAAGGGATTTCCTCTAATCTATGGAAAAACTCAACTAGGAAGCACTACTTCTGGAAAATTAGTATCAAATGTTAAAGAATATTCAAGAGATTTAGATGAATTTATCAAAAGTAATTTAATATTAATTGATGGCCCACCTGGCATAGGATGTCCTGTAATAGCAACAATTTCAAATTTAGATTATGTTATTACCATTAGTGAGCCTACTCCTTCAGGTTTACATGATTTAATACGTGTAATAGATGTTATTCAACAATTTAAAATTCCCTTTGGATTAATTATCAATAAATCAGATTTAAAAACTCCATTTAAAGAAGATTTTGAAAGATATATTGATAATACTGGATTTGCTATATTAGGTGAAATTCCATTTGATTTATCGATCCCAAATGCAATGTCATTTGCTAAAACAGTTGTAGATTTTGCCCCCGATTCTAAAGCAAGCATATCTATTAAAGATATTTATAAAAAGGTAAAATCAATATTATGGAATAATCTCCCATAAATCCAATTTACTTATTAAACTATGTCAAAAAAAATTAGAATTTAAATAAATTCTCTAACAATATAATATACATTTCTCGAATTACATTTAACACAATTAACTTTTCTTTCTTTTGTTGCTTCAGGATCTTCCCATTCATGATTACAATTTAAACACCCATATCCCCTGAAGCTTGGTTTATGTTCAAAATTACCACCGTATACTCGAATTTCTTTCCCTTGGAGTAATGCTAAAGTGTTTTTTTTATGAGCACTTTCAAGAATTCTTGAAAATGTAGGTTGACTTACTCCCATTCTCTCAGCAGCATCTTTTTGATTCAACTCTAAAAAATGTTTTAATCGCATTGCTTCAAATTCAGCAATAGTTAAAATTACTGAGACATCTGATTTAGGAGGTTCTGAAGAAAAATACAAATTATTAGGTGGCTGATTAACCCATCGTCGACCTCTTCTTCGTCCTATATTGAATCACCAAATGATGCTTTGTTTTTTAAATTTTAATTATTAATTATTCAAATTCATTATAAAAGATTTATAAGATAAG
>JBHLNL010000161.1:0-8046 GCA_048941605.1 Promethearchaeota archaeon
GGAGTCTTTTCAATTTCTAATTTATTAAATCCATAATTACGTTTACTGTTAAATTTTGTCGAACATATTCTCACGGTATACCAGGTTTGATTGTAAAAACTTTATAAGAACTAAATATAAGTATATTTAAAGAAAAAATATATACAATGTTTTTAAACACGCATATATTATGATAAAGAATAAAGATACTGTTCAAGCTATTAAAGCTTTAAAAGGAGTCTATCGAAAGACGCTAGTTTATAATAAAAATTTAATGTTATGCCATTTTTTACTAGAAAAAAATGCGGAAATCCCTATACATAGCCATAAAGAACACCAGATCGGATATGTAGTTAAAGGAAAAATTAAATTCTTAACAGAAAAAGGTGAATTTATAGCAAAAGAAGGAGACAGTTATATATTCGATACGAATGAAAAACATGGAGCTCTTGTATTAGAAAACTCAGAAGTTATTGATGTCTTTAATCCTTCAAGGGATGATTATAAATAACTGAAATTAAATTTCATTAAATTCTTTTATCAGGAGATTAAATAAATAAATTTACCATACATATGCTGCAATAGCAAAAATAGCAAGGATACTAAATACAAACTCTCCTAATAACCAATCATGAAAGAATTGTTTTTTCCTATCCCTATTATTTTTAATTTTTGTGGCTAAACCGAAACTGATTGCTGAGTTTGTTCCCACAAAGATAATAAAACTAAATGTCATTGCAGAAAGTTCTAAATCTATCATCTCTAATATCCAATCTAAGACTATCCAAGCACCAAAAAAACCCGCTAATGTTAGTAAAAATAACCAACCTGAAAATCGAATGACTTTTTCAAAGTTCTTGTCCCTATCTGAAATTTTAGAGGGACTTACAATCTGCTTTTTCTTAATTTTTGACATAAAAATTTACAATGTTTGTTTTTTGAATATTAAAAATTTTATAATTCTTAATCTTTATCATTTAAATAATGATTTTACATTAAGATCTATTTTTTAAATATAAAATCGCTTTTGCAATATCTCCATTAAATTCTTTAAGGACAGATTCTGCTTCTTTTTTATCTACGTTTGCTTGTGTAGCAACTAGGATTATATCATTCTCAGTTATTGTTGGTTTTATTTCAGATTCTCCAATAGTTTCTCTCTCTTCATATGATTCTTCACTAGCAAATGTAAGATTATCAGGAGAAACCTCTTCTCCTTGTCCTATAACTTGATATATTTCCTGACCTGCTTGTTTCATTAGAAATACTTCGGGTTGTTCAATGATTAAGGTTTTTTCCACACCTTCAATAATAACTCTTGTAGCATCAACCTCTTCCATATCTATACCTTGCTGTGCCATTCTTCTCCGCATTTGTCTTGATCCAAATTGTTGTCCATCTCGCTTTATAGTTGGTTGGGGCCGTTTAGGTTTACTTTTTTCTTTACTTTGCATTTCCTTTGGTAATTTTACCAATTTCTTTCACTTTTAATTTGATTCTACTATCTTAAATTATATAATAATACGAGATTTATATGTTTAATTTATAAATACCTTTTCTTATATCCACAGCAATACCTATAGAAAAAGATTTTACGTATGAAACAGGAACTTTTAGTTTACCAATCCCCAACAATTCATCATCTTGATTTACTACGATTACTTCATCTAAAGGTCGAAAGTCTTCGTCAATATCCACTACATGCTTACAGAAAACATTTCTTCCATTTTTAATAAACTCTGAAATATCATTTAATACTATAACTCTTAATTTAGGAGCAGAAATCTTACTAATTATTCTTTTTGCTGAGAAGAGTGTTAAGGTAAAAAAACCATTTGTAGGTCTTAATATCAGAATTAAATTATTTTTATAATAGATATATCTAATTTTATTTGTTTTTGGTGACCTTTCAAAACGAATCTGCTCGATGTCATCAAAAAGAATATCGGTAACTTCTTTCCCAAATTGATAATCCGAGATTGATTTAATTTGCCTTAGGCCTAATAATAAATCTGTTTCCATAAACTAATGATTATGTAAGTTATTTAATTAAAAAAAGCAAGTGCTACATAAATAAATTATGAGTAAAGTCGAGATTCAACAAATTGATCTTTAACTTTATTCATCACTTTGTCTATAGCACTAAGGAAATCCTTATTAATTATTTTATTAGCATCTTTTCGAATTGCAAACATTCCTGCTTCTGTACAAATTGCTTTGATATCAGCTCCAGTTGCGCCCTCCGTGAGATTTACTAATCTTTTAAATTCGATAGCTTCTTCAATATTTAGATTCCGTGAATGTATTTTAAATATAGCTTCTCGAGCTTGTTCATCAGGTATAGGAAATTCAATCATGCGATCAAATCTTCCTGGTCTTAATAAAGCAGGATCCAAAATATCCACTCTATTTGTTGCTCCAATAATTTTTACATCTCCTCTTTGTTCAAATCCATCTAATTCACTTAATAATTGCATTAGAGTTCTTTGAACTTCCCTATCTCCTGAAGTCGCTATTTTAAGTCTTTGGGAACCTATTGCATCTAACTCATCAATAAATAATATTGTAGGGGCTTTCTCTTTTGCTAGATTAAAAATTTCTCTAACTAATCGTGCACCTTCACCAATAAATTTTTGAACTAGTTCAGATCCGATAATTCTTATGAATGTTGCTTCGGTTTCATGAGCAACTGCTTTTGCTAATAATGTTTTTCCAGTACCAGGGGCTCCAAATAACAAAACTCCTTTGGGAGGCTCAATTCCAATCCTTTTGAATAATTCTGGCTTTTTTAAAGGCAATTCTACAGTTTCTCTTACTTCCTGCATTTGTTCTTCTAATCCACCAACATCTGCATAAGAGATATCTGGAATTGAATCAATTACTTCCATACCTTTTACAAAAGGATCTAATTTAGTAGGTAAGACTTCCATAATAGCAAATGTTCTTTGATTTAGAGCAACTCTCGTACCTGGTGCTAATTTTTCATTTTTCACTTTTCTACTAGTATTAACCACAAAACTAGGTCCTGTTGAACTTTTTACAATAGCTCTACCTTTTTCATCTAAAAAATCTATAATTGTTGCGGAAACTAATGGAGGTTCTCTTAATCTATCAATTTCATTTCTCAAGCTATGTAATTCTTGCTCCAATCTTAAACGTTCTGCGTCTAATAATTGTTTTTCTGTTTCCAAGTTCCGGAGTCGTTTCTCTAAATGTCTAGTGTAAGTTATAAGATATTCTCCATCTTTGGTCTCTTCTTTTTTTCTCTTATCTTTAGTCGTAGTCAAAAAAAGTATACCCCTTCTTTTCTTAGTTTAACTTACATTTTTAAGAAAATGATTTAATTTAATAATAAACTTTTAATCATTTAAATTTAAGGTTAGTTCTGTATTATTTCTTAGAAATGTCGATTTTTAAAAAATTTATAGATTATAAAATATAATGAGAATAAACCATAAATTATAAGAGGATTTATTCAAATTCTATACATAAATAATTTATCTTTCTATAATTCATAAACGACATAAAATTATGCCAAAATCACAATATAATGAAATTGATAAGGAATGCCCTATATGTGGAAGTATTATTTGGGGAAAGGGGCAACGAGTTCTATTAGAAGGAGCAAAAATAACTGTATGTCATAATTGTGCTCAACATGGTACAAAAATTCAAAATTATTCAAAGACTACTCAAACTAAAAAAGTATATCCCAAAAGCAGGTTAAAATCTCCAAAACGGCAAGCAATTAAAAAAAATTTTATTGATAACCTTGAGATTATTCCTGATTATGCTAACAAAATAAGAAATGTGAGGAATTCCCTTAGACTCAATCAGGATCAATTTGCACAAAAGTTGAATGAAAAACCTTCATTACTAAAGAGAATTGAAGCTGGAAAAGTAGAACCTACTATCAAACTTGCAAAAAAGATACAAGATGTCTATAAGATCAAAATCTTTAAAGAAGTGGATGAGATTGAAGCTGATGTTAGTAACAATAAATTTATGAAAAAATCAACAGGGAGCTCCCTTGGGGATATTGCTTTTATTAAAAAGAAGAAGTAAATACGTTTCGTATTTGAGCATAATTTAAGAGCCAATTTTTTTAATTTTGACTATTGCAGAATTATATGCTCCAGAAAGTCCTAATTCTTCTGGCTCATCAGAAATAAAACAATTCACATTAGGATTTCCCTTTAAAGTCGATGATAAACCTGAATAAATTAAAGCGGTTTTAGGTTTTAATGTAGGAGATTCAGCTAAAGTGTATAATTCTGATCCATATTCATTAGAAACAAGAACCTCACCTCCTATTTCCAAATTTAAATTATCAATATCTTCAGGTGCCAAAAAAATTTTACAAAAATCATTTAAATATTTTGTATTCAAAGATCCTAATTGAGAATGTAAAAAATAAAAATGAGAAGGAGAAAGCAACAAAAATTCATTTTCTTTCATTTTTAACTTATGTTTTAATTCTTTTAACCCAAATTTAAAATGTGGACCAATAGCTTGAATACGATTATTGGGAGTAGGAAATTCTAAATTATCAAAAGGGACTTCATTCTCATCAAATAATATGTAATACCCTTTTTTATTAAGAGCCTCTTGGATATCTAAAGGGAGCATTCTTATGCAATTTTGGAAAATAGTTTCTTCTGATTCTTTCAAGATAGCATTACTTTCAAAACCTATCTTCCAAGCTAATTGTTGAAAGAATTCATAATTAGTCACACAATTTTGATATGGACATGGACCTCCAACATTTATCGAGATACTGGGCACATAATAAGCAGATATTAAATCATTTGATTCTAGATCAAATTTTGCGGGGATAACAATATCAGCATACTTAGTTGTCTCGTTTAAAAACATATCTAGGACTACTACAAATAGATTTTCATTTAATAATGCCCTTCTTAAAAGATTTTGATTAGGTAGTGAGCTTGCTGGATTGAAATTATACAAAAATAAGATCCTAAATTTCCCGGTAGATAAATAAGAACCAAGTTTTATTAAAGGAATTTCTTTTATCTGCAATCTTGCGTTAATATTTGAGATATATTCTTTAAGAGGCTGAAGAATATGATTTAAAAAATCACTCTGTGAATATACGATCCCTGTACCAGGTTTTCCTAAATTTCCTAGTAAAATTTGAATTAAAGCAACAGTTTTTACTATTCTTCCACCATAGTAATCTTTCTGAATACCATACCCTATATTAAATAATGTATGATGTTTGAATTCTTTTAATAATTCAATAAATTTGTGAAAAATTTCATCCTCAATTCCAATTTGATTTAAAATTTTTCTCTTATCAAGTTTAGCTACTTCTAAAAAAATGGATGAGTATGAATCTACGTAATTATTTAAAAATTTTTCATCATAGACATGACTAGTGATTAATTCACTAATCACTATTTTAACTAATAGATATTCCATGCCCGGGAAGACATGGAGAAAACAATGAGCTTTTTCTGCTATTTTTGTGCGTCGAGAATCAATTACTACAAGTTTAACTCCATTTTTTACTGCTTGTTTTACTAAATAATAAGCATGATTATTACTCTCTGAGAGATTACTACCCCATATTACTATTAATTTAGTTTGTGAATTTTTTAGTTGAAATGGATTTGTAGTAGAATATGTGCCAAATAACTCTATAAGCCCTGCACAACCTCCTTCATTACAGATTCCACCATTTGTAATTGTAGCACCAATTTCTCTAAAAAATCTTAATGGAGCATATTGTGATATTAAACCACTATTACCAGAATAATATGCTCCTAAAACTGATGTAAAATCTTGATTTTTGTCTTTCAATATTAGTTTTTCTGCTATTTTATCAATAGCTATTTTTAATCCTATCTGCTCAAAATTATTTTCAGGTTTGGGCCCCTTTCGGATTAATGGGGACTTCAGTCTTTCTTGATGATAGATTAAACTTTCTCTTTGTTTAAATTTAGGGCAAAAAAAACCATTTGTAAATGGATGCTCTTTTAAGGGATTAGCAGATAAAAATTTATATTCTAAAGCTTCATCATTCCAAATTCCTTTAAATACACATGAACCATAACAGTCTTTTGAGCATGTTCCAAATCTAATTTTTTTAGAATTTTTCTTTTTGGTCATAGAGACTATGATTTTATTAATCAATTGAAATTTTAGTGTTCTGAATTGAAGCTATTTTGTTCTTTAAAAATTCAATGATTACTTGATTATCTTGTGCTTCAAGTGAACCTCCACAATCAGGGCACCTAAAATTTAGCTCAAAAGCTTCATCAAAATTATATTTAATATTTGAGTCTTCACAATTCTTACAGACAAAAAAGTAATTATTTTGCTCAAATTGTAGCCTATCTCTTAATTTACTTTCAATTAATTTCTTTTTTTCAAGAAGTATTTCTTCTAGTAAATCAAATTCATGCCACCAATAATAGATAAACCAACCTGTGGATTTATCTCTTATCCGTCTAAATTGAGCAAGCTTTTCAGAATATAATTTATAAAGTGTTTTACGAACAGTATTTAACTTTAAGATTTCAGAATCGTCTGGTTCGAAATTAAGATCCGTACCTTCGATACTCTCTTTTATATTTTCCGTTATATCTTCATCAGTTATATCTTTAGATTCAGATTTCAGAAGTTCCATTCCAACATATATAGCAATTTCACCACCAATAATATATAAAAAAGATCGTAAGAAAGGATTCAATTCTTTAATATGACTTTGCCTCATTCACTTTATAATTTTAACTTTGATTAATATATCTTTGATAAGAATTAAATTTTTTTGAAAAATACTGTTAAAAAGAAATTAATTTTAATCCTTAAACCACTATTGAATATTGTTTTTCCATAAATTCACCATCTACTTCAAGAGTTCGGAGCAGTTTTCCTTTTCTTATTGCCATTATTCTTAATAACTTAGAATTTTTTATATTTTTAGGGATTTCAATGTCTATTATTTTATAATTATTAAAAATGGTAAATGATTTCCAGTTTTTTGGGAATTCTGATTTAAAATCATGTACGGCTAATTCTATTATATTATTAGAATTTTTTTCAGTATTATTGATATATCCAGTACAAAATTGAATCCTTTTATTTACATCATCTTCCTCAACTTTTTTCTTGGATGGCTGAGGAATATTTTTTTTAGTTGAAACCTTACAATTTGGATTTAGATTAAATGAGAGCAGAAAATAACTATTTTCACGAAAAGCTTCAATACTACGCAAAAGAGAATCTTTGTTGGTTGTATCAATAATTTCTGCTTTGAAATTTTTAGTTTGACCTGTTGATTGTATAAGATCCCAATTATATCCTAAGTTAGTTATTGTATCACCAATATCTGTACCAGTAATTAATCTTCCTTTAATTTCAAATTTTTCATTTGAGCTAGAAATTCCCATAGTTACTAATTCAAGAATCAGATCCTCATATTCATGACTACCTTTAAGTGTTAATTTCGATTTTGTTTGAGAAACTTTCATTGCTGGGCCAATAAAATCTCCTCTTGAATATCTATAAAAATGCCGATGAATACTCTTAGAATTTTGCGCTGGATCATCTAAAATCGGGTTTTCAATTATTTTCCTTAGAAAATGCATTTTCTTATATTGTACTAATTTTCTCAAAAATTAATTTAGGTTATTTATTAAATATCAAAATATTATAATTATAAATTTTATTCATTCATAAAATTAAAAAAAAATAAAAGATATCTAAAAATACAGATTACAAAAAAAAATTTACTAGATATGTCTGATATTCCATCTTTATCATTAGCGGTTTTTGCATGGCTTTTTCTTATCATAGGTTTAATATCGCTAGCAGTTTTAATATTATATACCAAATATGGAAGAGAGATCTCTGTTCGACTTTCCATAATTAGTATTGTAATCGCGTCTTTATTTTTAGCATTTGCTATTCATTTTTTTTTATTGAATGGGGGGCTATAATTTAAAACCTAAAATTAAATTCCTGTAAGATCTAAATTTTTAAAAATTGAAAGGTTTATTTTCCTAATTCTTATTTCACTCTATTCTAATCTGTTTTGTTAAT
>JBHLNL010000162.1:0-7993 GCA_048941605.1 Promethearchaeota archaeon
ACTTATCTTCGCTAATTTCTATTATATCTTTTGGACAGAATGATAAGCATAATTCACAACCATCACATTGTTCAGAATCTATAAATATTTCATATTTTTTCTCGGGGGATGGAGGTGGTAAAATGGGTGTTCGTTTAGACTTTAACATTTTTTAATCCTCTAGAATGCATACACTTCTGACTATCTTTTTTTCAGTTATGCTTTAAAATAATGATTTCTCTTTTAAATTTGCTTTTTCATAGTATAAGTAACTCATTAAATAGCTATTACTTTAAATGTAAAATCCTTGATGAGAAATTAAAACTCAAATCTTATTAGCTTGTATTAAAGATATATGATTTATTGGGATTTATTTTTTAATTCTCGATAGAGAGCTTGACCAAGTTGATAACTTTGAATATTAATAACTCTAAATTCTTTTGGCATACTGTTTAAAACTTGGTCATAATATTCTTCTTTTAAATTAATTTTTCCACTCTCTTTAAGATATTCAGAAAGAAATCCTAAACAAAAAATGTTTGCACTCTTAGGCATTTTATTTTCATCAGCTCGTCTTGTGATTGGAACGCGGTAGATTTCACCTTTTTGAATAATTTCCTCAGCATTAACAATTGTATGTTCATCGATAAAAGAGAGAGTTTTTTCACATACACATTCAGAAGCACGTTCGAATCCTTTTTGATCTATAGCAATAAATATATCGGCATCTTTATCGCAGAAGGGATATGAAATAGGAGCAGAATCTAGAATAACATCACAAAAAATAGGACCCCCTCTAACAGAAGGTGTATAATCCACTGTGAGTGTTGCATAATAATTAGCAACCATTGCAACTCGGACTAAAACACTTCCTACAAATTTGATCCCTTGTCCTCCTCTACCAGAAAATCTTATTTTTAATTTTTTATTCATGGAAAATATAAAAATATTTTATACCTATTATTTTAATTAAGTTTATGATATTTTTAAAATATTATAATAAAGAGAAGATTTCTATATTTTATAAGTTATTCTAATGGTTTAAATATATAAGAATAAACTTCATTACCATTTAGATGATTACAAATTTTTTTGTATATGAGTTGGAGGATTATACCTATTTTTAGATTCTCTTTATTAGTGATTTGTCCTAATACTTTTATTCCGTTCTCAAATTCCACAATTCCCAGAGCATATGATTCCTGATCTCTAAATTCCATTGGTGGTGCTTTCAATATTGTATAAGTTAATAATCTACATGTTCCCGAAGCCTCTATGGATTTAAATTTATCAGTTTTACATTTTAAACATCTTAAATGGGTTTTATGCTGTAAGAATCCACATTTTTTACATTTATTCCACATAATTTTTGCCCCTACATTCATAATAATCATTTCTACAATTCAAAATTTCTAGTAATCACATTTAAAATTAGGTTGATTTTTTTTATTAAAAATCTATGAAATGATATTAATTCATTCATTTATTAACCAATGTTCTGTCGTAAGAAAACTCTCTATAATTAATTCTTTAAGAATGGGATATTCTTCTAACTGAATAGTATGAAAATCTTTTAGAAAATGATTGAAAATCTGTTCTACTGAAGAAGTAGTCTTAATATGGTCAGTAAAATATCCTAATTTTTGTTTTGCATAATATGATTGACCTTTAAATAAGTAACATATTAAAAAATTCCCCACAGGAGAGATAAGAATAGTGTGATCCCCAAATTTAGCACGATCCAGTCCTTCCGAAAAAACTGCCTTACTAATTGAATCAAAGGAAGTCAAAAATCCACTAAGAAGTTCATCTGAGAACTTCCAATCCTTAGAAAATGCATGAGAAAATGCAGGGATTCCCCCTTCAGTCATAACTAGAAGTAATAAAGATTCTTCCTTGGTTACAGGTGGAATTTCAATAGTACGCTTTTGAATTAAACGTTTCATTTCTTCTTCTAATCGGCTTAACTTCAAGCGTTCACTAATAGGTGAATTTGATTTTTTTAAATCTTCCCATAAATCCATTGTTTTTAGTAATTCATCATGTTCGCTCGAAATTTTAATAGATAATCTATTTAATCCATATTTCTCTGCTATATTTTGAGCTTCAGATAATAATTTTCGAGTGTTTTTTATATCAAAAGTTAACAATGCTAGTCTTGCTTGTAAGATTTTAACTTCAGCAATTAATTTGTAGGAGTTATTTTCTTCAGCAATATCCAATAATTGAGAGATATAAGGCCTTAGTTCATTTATAATTTCAATATCATTAGTATTACGTAGATCTAATAGAAATAAATCACATAAATTAAGTAGAGCATCAATATGGGCTTCATATAATACAATTTCTTCTTCTACTGCTCGTCTCAATATCTCTTCAGCTTCAGAAAGATTACGTGCTCGAGGATTTGCTTTTAGAAGGAGTGCTTTATTTATTAAATAGTTTAATTTGATAATCTCATACTCCTCTCTATCTTTAAGTTCATTCATTTTTTCCAAATATTCTTGAGCAAGATTAAGTTCACCTTTATCAAGAGCCAAATGGAAAAGTGAATCAAGGACAATAGAGATTGTTGGGCTATTTATCTCCTTGCAAAGTTTATAACTCTTTTCTATATTCTTAAATGCTTTATCCAATTTACCTTGTTCTCGATATACCCATCCCAAATTGTTAAGTGCAATAATAACATTCTGTGTATCCTTAATTTCTTTAGCTAAAGTTAATCCTTCATTATGATAATTTAATGCTAATTCAAGATTACCCTTAATTCCATAATAAGTACCTGTATTAAGCGTAAAATGCATTATTAATTTCTTATCATTTACTTTATTAGCAAGTTCTAACCCTTTTTCCAAACAATCTTTAATTAAATGTAAATTTCCTCTAGCAAAAAATATGCTACCTTTTATTAAATATAAAGAAGCTTGTTTTTCTTGGACTTTTTTATCTGGTTCATGAAATTGAGCTTTAATTATACCATCAGCTCTATCAATTGCATCAAGAGCCTCATCTAATTTACCAACTCGTCGATAAGCCCAAGCTTTAATATTTAAAGCATCTATTGATTTTTTAAAATCATTTAATTGCTCACTTTGTTGTAACACTTTATCTGCAAGATCTTGTGCATCTCTTAAATGTCTTAGTTCCAATAATATAGAACTTTTAAGAAGAAGTAATGAGAGTAAATCACCTTTAGTAAATCCTTCCCTTTTTTCCAGATTGTTTACAACTTGAAGAGCTTCTTCAAAGTTCCCTTTTTTATTTAATTCTTTTGCGTGTTTTAATTCTTTTATCAATAAGTCAGCCATGGATTTCTCTTTTTTCAATACTAGAGTTACTATAATTTACAAAAAAAGAAGTTTTTTTATTATATAAGACTTTTTAAATTAACCTTTACAGACGGGGGATATATTTTTGAATTTAAAATATAAATTCTTAATTATAGTGTCAAATGCATCTATGACTCCATGTCCCGTTTTCGCAGATGTTATATAATACCCAAGGAAATTATACTTGTCAACAATTTCCTGAATTTTAGACTTCTCCAAAATATTTTCATCAATTAAATCAACTTTATTTGCAAACATAATAATTGGAATATCTCCACAAAACTGGTTGACATCTTCATACCAATTTGGAATATGATTAAAACTATCCTTACCTAGTTCATTTTCTTCTAAACTGAACACTATAATCGCTGCTATACTATCTCGATAAAAATAAGGACGTAGAAAGTTGAAATCATCTTGACCAGCAATATCCCAAAATAATAATCTAATATTTTCTCCATTAATTTCCTTATCATATATTGAAAATTGAGCGCCAATAGTTTTAACATAATCTTTATTAAAGAATCCTTTTGTGAATTTTTTAATTAAGGATGTCTTTCCTACTTGACCATCTCCAATTACGGTAATTTTGAATCGAAACTGTTTTTCTGTTTGATTCATATGATTATATTATTTTAATAAGAATTATTTAATTTATCCTAAAATGATTTTGTAATTTATTATATTCAAATCCCATATTTAAAGTTATATTAAAACTCTTTACTATTAGGTTTCTAATTAAATCTAAAATTAGGCTAAAAAAAAATTGAAAAAATTTTTTTTATTTTTTATTATTCTTTTTTGAGAAATAATGCCATTGTAAACCATTACTCCCATAAGAATAGGTAGAAATTTTAATAATAGATCTTCTTGATTTTTTTCTGGGAATCTCATCAATCTTAAGATGAGACAAATCATCCATTACTATTTCTTCATTTTCTTTTGATTCGGGAATAATTACTTTCTTACTAATTGTCAATTAAAACCACCTCATTTGATATTTTTAATTATATAAAATTATTCTATTTTAAGTCTTTAAATCTAAATTTATATATCTCAGGATAAAGACTATAATAACCAATTGATTGTTTCCATCTTTTTAATGATCTCTTTTTCTCTATTAAATCCAACTCCTTTTGAGTAGATGGATTTTTTCCCCATTTAATATCACATCTCATAAATGGAATAGAGATCTCTAATTTTTTTACTTCTTTGACATCCTCTTTATCAAACACATAAAAAAATTCTTTAAAATCCGACAATATTGTTTGTTTACTTTCAGTCAAACATAATCACCCTCCTTTTATTTTTTTATCTTTAATAAATATATATGGAGAGCTCAAGTTGTCATATAGAATAGACAATTGAGCTCTCCGGGAAAGCCGCCCTCTTTTCTCTTCCCTTTCTATTTTTTTTCACCCATCAAGTATTTTTAAAACCACCAAGTACCAATAGGAACTTTAGCTCCTAATATACCTGCGATGATCATTAATGTAATTATTATTGCACTTGCCCCTAAACTATACAAAACTAAAATTACATTTTCATTCATGAAAAACCTTTTCAATTTTCCTTTCTTCTTCACTTCTGATTTAGATTTTGTTGGGAAAAGCATTGGTGCCATTTCATTGGTATTTTTTTCTAATAATTCTTCAGTCACCATTTATAAATCACCTCATGTTTTTCTGTTAAGCATAATTTGATCAAGGTTTAATTAATAGTTTATTTCCACAAACTCCAAGTAGAGTTCGGAATAATTCATGGACAAAAAGTATATAATAGAGATTATTATATTTATTATATAGAACCAAATTTAAAATGAATAATAGTATGAATTATGGTTGGGTCATTCAATTATCCTGCTCAAGAGCTTTTAGGCTCATTCATAAAAAATAATGAATTTCTAATTCTTTGGATGCTCAATAATAATGAATTGAGTACTTGGTCAGATTTAATAGAAATTATCAACAAATCGACATTATCTAATTATTTGAATAAGTTCATAAATAAAAGTTATGTCGAAAAACTTTCTATGGAAATAAATGGGAGAAAAAGAAATGTCTATCGTATTAAACTTCAAGGTAAGGAAAGATTTTATGAATTATCTCAAGATAAGAAAAAAAAGAAATTAAATTATCCTCCAGATGTTATACTAAGAAAGAGAAATTATGATCATTGGATTCTTTGGATGGCTTATAATAATAATTATTGTAAATGGGCTGATTTTTTACAAGAACCTCTTTCGATTAATCAATCATCATTATCTAAAAATATGAATTTCTTGATCGAGAAAAAGGGATTTTTAAGAAAAGAAAATAAGGAGTATAGAATCACCAAAGCAGGTAAAAATGAATATACAAACATGCTAAGGCAATATGATTTAGATAGACAATCTATTTTAGAGGCAGAAGGCAAAAGAATTAGGGAAATTACTAAAAAAACTAATAAGTTTTTTAATAAGTATCAAATAAAAGATAAAAACATCAAATTTAGATATCTCAATAATGTTATAAAACTACCATATGAAAATGAAAAAATTAAATTCACCTTAGATAATGAGGAAAATTTTAGTAAGGTATTACTTTATCTTTCAATGAATCATCCAAGTGAATATCCTCATTTTATATCTCTCGAGGATTTTTCTAAAAAGTATGATATTAATCAAACGAAACTTAATTTTGCGACTCTAAGAATTGTTGAAGATTCAATTTATCAAATTAAATTTTTCAAAATAAAAGTCGAGGAGGATATGAATTATTACTTCCAGGCAAATGAGAAATTAGAAAAGATTCTTAAAGCTATTGCTGAAGAACATGTAGCTAAATCCACATATTTATACAATTTACTCGAAGATACATCAAGCGAAATTCCTAAATTAACTTTAGAATCAACCGTTGAAGCTATTTTAGATGAGATTTGTGGTACATTATTCTCAAAAGGTTTAAGAACTGCTTTAAGAAATTTCTTACCCGATTATATAAAATATTTAGCATATAAAATTGAAAAAAAAAGAGAATTAAAGGATACTTATGATAAATTGGAAGGATTGATTTGGCAAGAAATTCAACTTTACGCTTCAAATAATAAAAAAATAGACCTTAGCATGGAGAAAAAAACTGAAGTGTCTATTGAAGTAATTGAGAAGGAAATCGACTTAAATCCAAAAAGCATTGATTTGTATTATGCTAAAACTAAATTTATGGTGAATAAAAATCAATTTAGGAAGGTACTAACTTTTCTTGATACTATGCTTAAAAAGTTCCCTCAAGAAAAGAGGAATATACAATTAATTAAAGCTTATGCTCTTAAAGAAATGAAAAATGTTGATGAAGGATTGAAAATTATCGATAATTTAATTAAAACATATCCTAAGGATAAGGATCTCCTAAATTATAAAGCTTGTTGGCTACAGTATTTAAATCAAAAAGAAGAATCTTTAGAAATTATTCAAAATCTTATTAAACAAGTACCTGATAACGCATTGTACTATGATACTTATGGTGAAATCTTAATGTTTTTTAATAATTATAAACAAGCTTTAGAAGAATTTCAGAAAGCTATAGAAATTGATCCAAATAGTTGGTTTTTATATCAGACTTTTATAAAAATAGGAATCTGTTATAAAGTACTTAAAAATTATCAATTAGCAGTAGAATATCTTAAGAATGGGAAGGAATTTACAGATAAATCATTAAGCGATATCGATACAAAAGAAAAATGGATTGTCATTGCAGATCTTATACTCGCAGAGATAGATCAACTAGGAGTGTAAAAACTTATACAAATATTAATCTTAATAAGAGTTAATTTATTTTCAGTTTTTAAGATTAAATCATCAAAAAAAAATCAATGAAAGAATCTCTAACACCTGAAAAAATCTATAAAGACTTCTTAGCTGGGGATATAGGGAGGGAACACGCAGTAGAATTATTGATTTCATTAATTGAAAGCAGTGATAATACAGAAATTCGAGTCGCGAGCATCCATAAATTAGAAAAGTTAAATTTTCATAATGAAAAAATATATAAAATTCTTGAGAATTGCTTAATATCAGATGAAAATGCTGTTATTAGGGCTTCAGTAGCAAATTATATCCTTCATAATTTTTCTGAAGATGGACTTCCTGCTTTAAAATGGGTTATTCAATATGAAAAATCTCCTTTAGTTTTGAAAACTTTCTTTGACTCTATAGAGACATTTCAAATCCCACAACTAAAACAAATTAGAAAGGAACTTCTAATTTGGAATAAGGATTATGCTGTTAAAATTGGTATTGTTCCTCAGGAATCAAAATTTTTCCTGGATTTGGAAGCTCTATTCGCTAATAGCAAAATTGATAACGAGATTGAACCACAATTTTTTGAAGATTTTAAAAAGCTGAGTAATGTTAAAAATGGAGAACCTTGGCTTGTTATAAATAAACAACATGTTGAAATTTTAAATTTTAACTATTTTAATTGGAAATGGGTAAAGGAAAATTCAGATATTATAGATTCACTTTATGGATTTAAGTATTTAGATGTATATTTCAATTCGCTTATTAAGTACAACATTGATAATGACTCCCATTTTGTACTTCCAAGTTCAATTGGTAAATTAACAAACCTTAAGAAATTAATTTTAAGAGGAAATATGCTTAAAGAAATTCCTAATTCATTAGGAAATCTCTTTTCTTTAAAGGAACT
>JBHLNL010000163.1:0-7932 GCA_048941605.1 Promethearchaeota archaeon
GATTTCACTCGATTCTCTCCAAATCAAGATGTATGATATCTTAGGAAAATTATGAAAATCTTATATTTAAGATTTTAGGAGTTTTATCTATAAGAATATGATAAATGGGATCACTATATATTAACGACTTTTTAGTAAAATTTAAAGGAGAGAAAACTAAAGATTTCTTACTAATGCTTTTCATTAGAAAAAATAAAAATAAGGGCGGTGAATCAAAGAGAAAAAGTTTTGGGTTCCCATATTCATTAAGAGAATTAATTAATTGGCTTAAACGGTATACATTTGGACCAAAAAAACGAAATGAAGGGAATATTAAATACATACCTAAAAATCATTTATTAAATGAAATCACGCCAAAATATACTATATCCTTTATAGGAGATATAATGGACTTGAGCTATAGAGATTTGATAATTGATGAAAATGTTAAGAATTTTGTAAGAGGATCAGATTTTCTCATTGGAAATTTCGAAGCAATAATCACATCAGAGAAAAAAATAAACATCATGACTAAGCGGCATAAACCTCAGATCATGGATGCCCTTGCATCTTTATTCCTTCCTAAAAAAACGTATTTATCGATAGCAAATAATCATACTGGCGATTATGACCTGAAATCTCTTTCAAACTCTATAAATCAATTAAAGGAACGAGGTTTCAATATATTTGGTACTACTACAAACCCTTTTGTGGATTTAAATGAGGAAATTAGAGTTATAACTGGTACTCAATGGTCAAACCAACCTTGTAATTATTCAAGTAAATTAAGGGAATCTGAACATTATCTTAAACAAGACTCATTTAATATATTATTTCCACATTGGGGATATGAATTGGAATTATATCCTCGCATTGGAATTATTAACCAAGGTAGAGATTTATTAAGCAAATTTGATGCATTAATTGGGCATCATACACATTGTCCTCAACCAATTTCTTTTTTTAATATTAAAAATTTAAATAAGTTAATCGCTTTTTCCCTAGGTGATTTTTGTTTTGGTTGGGATCTCAGAAAGAAGAAAAATGAAATGTTAAGTTATGGAATAGCATTAAAGGTTGAAATAGGAGTTAACCCTCAGGGTCAATTGATTGTCGGTAATATTGATTGGACATTTCTTAAAAGCCGACCTTTTTCAGAAAAAGAATTCATAGTAGAAATTGTTAATGATATTTCACAGATATACAGACTTTGTTATGAGCTAAAAAGCTATAGTTTATTTGTATTTTTTATTATATTTTGTTTGCTTGTTTAATTTTTATTTCTTATTGGACAAATTTTATCTTATTTTCTTCGTGAAATCATCGTTTCACGATCAAATTAACTGACTTTCAGTAAAACCACAACTCTTTAAATATAAAACAAGAATTAAAAAAAAATGATTATTTAATATTTTTTCTTTTTAGTAGAATTATTGAGATTACACTAACTACTCCAATTAAGATGATTAGGCTGTATCCTGGGATTCCAGGTATTTCCGAAGGAACTGTTTTATCAACTACTTCGGGATCTACTGCAATATATGTCTCAAATACTTTAAGTTCGTATCCTAATACTGATATAATTATGTTTAACAGGATTGGATTGTCATCTGGATTTACTAGAATTGCATCTAGTGAGATGAAGTAATATCCCCCACCAAGATTTTCAATCTTACCAGAATTATCGGTTTGGTTCCACCAGATTTCAATTACTGCAAAATCAATGCCATGTCCAGACTCGTTATATATAAAAAAAGTAAAGTTGAAATGTTCAGAAGAAAATGATTGATCTGTAATTTCAATATTTAATTTCGGTAGTTTAGTTTTCACCGTGAAAAATCTCATGGCAGATTGGGATACATCTCCACTTAAATTGTATCCAAATACTTGAATTGTGTGCAACCCATCCTTAGGAAATGGAATTGTAGTATTGCCCGTAATAAATTTCTTTTCTTTCTCATCTAAGGAATAATGCATTAAATCAAAATTGTCTGGAGTAAAACTTAGTAATATTCCTTCTACTAAATTATTACCGATTCTATAATTAGTATCCCATGAATTTCCAAAAGCATCAAAATAATTTGTTGTAATCGGATATGCTGTAAGTCTAATTCTGTCAGGACCATTGGTCATATTGTGAAAATTCGATCCTCCTTCCAAAATTTTAGTACCATTTATATACCAATCAAATGTGTTATTCGAGTACCATTCAAATGCTAGATGATACCATTCATCCGGCTTGAATGGAATTAGATTGTGTTCTGTTCCATCATAATAATTAAAATAACCACCTTTTACCTGAGGGTGAGGTCCAGCTAGACCTCCTTCCATAAAAAGGAATTGGCTTATCGTTGCTGGATTTTCACTTCGAAACCAAAATTCATATTGCCCAGAAATATGGTTATTATCAAAATTATGAAAAAGATCACCATGAGTTCCGCCAGAATATTCTTGCCTTAAAACATTTTTATGACCTTCAATCTCAGATTCAATTGAAACAGAAATAGGAGCACCATTCCATGAATCCACAAATCTTATATTGATTCCGGTTTCCCCAACCATCTCATCCTCAAATCCATAAACTCCTGGATAATATCCAATCATTTGATTTGTATATGTTTTATTTTCAGGTGTTTTTATTTCGATTGAAGCTGGAGGATTCCATAACAATATGGATACATTAGCACCATAGTAATTAGCGATAGCAATATCATTGTATCCATCATTATTAACATCTTCAACTGAAATGCCAACAGGACTGTTTCCAATTGTTCTTATTATTGTCGGATCCCAGAAATTAGTTATTGGATTCCATTTGACTATTGACATTTGCCCAACTGATCTATCATGGCATGCAACAATATCATTATATCCATCATTATTAACATCATTTACATAAATTTTGGAGAAAACTATTGCTCCTCCAAATACAGGTCTTTGAATATGTGTGTCCCAATCTTTAGCAAAATTATTCCATAAAAGGATTGATATATCATCGGTACCATCATTATAAGTGACTATATCATTATATCCATCATTATTCACATCTCCAGCAAAAACATCACGAGGATAATCTCCTACTGTCTTTATAATTTGAGGATCCCAATCGGCCAGTGTGTTATTCCATAAAAATATTGAAACTGTACTACCATAATTTGCTGTGATAATATCATTAAATCCATCATTATTAACATCCTCAATAACAGCTTGGTAGACATCGCCTAATCCTACAGACATTTTGATTTCAGATCCCCAATCTCCATCTCCTATGCCAGGATCCCATAAATATAAAGAAAAGTCCTCAGTTACATCTGCATTAGCAATACATATATCATTATATCCATCATTATTTGCATCTCCTATTACTACTTCATGAGCATTTCCAGCAGATTTCCTAAACTCTGGATCCCAATCATCAGAAGAAGAATTCCATAATAGAATGGATACATCATCACTATTTACGTTTGCAGTAACAATGTCATTATATCCATCATTATTTGCATCTCCAACATATACACTAATTGGATTTGTTCCAGCAGGTTTAGTAAAATAAGGATCCCAATTATCAGAAGTAGTATTCCATAGTACGATTGAAATATAACCTCCCCAAGAGACTGTTACGATATCATTATATCCATCATTATTTGCGTCCCCAATAAATAAATTTTCAGGTCCAGGATAAACAGATTGAGTAATTTCATTTTCCCAATAAGCTAATCTTGGATCTTCTCCAATTTCTTTATCTCCTAATTGGTTATTTTTCTCAAATATAAAGCTCACAAACACATTTTCGATATTTAGACTCACTAACCCCATTATTAATAGAGTAGTAGATAGAATGAATATCCTTTTTTTTTGGCCTTTATAAGAGGAGGTATTACAGACTTTATGCATTTAATTAACCTTTTTTAAAATTGTTTTTTGAATTTCATTAAGTTAAGCTTAAAGTAATTCACTTTTCTTTATAAATATATTAATAACTTATTTAATGACTAATCCCCTCTTTTATATTTTTTAATGAGTATTTTTAATCATGGAGAATCTTTTTACAAGAAAATCTGAAAGTAGTTTTTATATATAATAATATACTTGGATATTTTTTTTACCACAATGTAAAAACTTTTATACATTGAACTTATTATTTTTATAACAAATATAACTTTTTTACAACAAAAGGAGTTTGAATGTGGTGGTACAATGACTGGATCTAGCTGCCAAAATAAGGCTTGTAAAGCAGATGATAGTATAATTGAAATAAATAATAATTTTAACGAAAAACTTAATATCGCTGAGTTAGTTTTAAAAACTCTGGATATAAAATATCAGATTAGAACATCCAAAACTTGTACTTCAAACTTGAAAGATTTTCTATTTAGGAAATCCTTGAATCAAGTACAAGAGGAATTAATCAAATTATAAACACTCAGGAGATAATAATAAGAATGGAAGCAATTGAAGTAGAAACTGAAATTTATGAGTCAAAAATGCGACTTTATAATTGGATCTATGATGAGATAAAAATCCAACCAAAAAATATTGAGGACATAATTCATAATAAAGGCAAGCAATTACCCATAAATCTATAAAGATAAATTAATCGGTCAACACTCCATTTTCAAGTAAATCCATTACATTTCGTATACTCGAGTTATTCAATCCTTTAAAGATATTAATCTACTTAAAAAAAATGAAAAAAATGGATTAATCCTATTTACTTCCTTTTAATTCGAATGAATAATATTACTGCTATTACTATTACAACTCCACCACTAATACCTGCAATTAGGATGATCAAATCAATCGGAAATCCCCCTCCAACTGAAGGTATTGAAAATGGGCAGGTCATTAAAGGAAAATTATCTACACTACTTCCAGTGGGAGGAACATCATAAGGGGTATCTCCAATATTATCATCATTTGCATCTAGACCATTATAATCATCCCAATAATTACCATATACTCCATTATCCCATTCATTATCAGTTCCTTCATCTTGTGCATTTATCACATTACCAATAAAACAATTATAATAGACTAGATTCCAATAACAATCATAAGCAATCTTTAAACCTACATCATTATTATTTAGGATGATATTTTCTGTGAATGTATTATTATGAGACTCTTTCCACACAGAAATTCCAATGTTATCATTATCTCTTACAAGATTTTTACAGAAAATATTCTGAGGAGATCTAGATACACGAATACCATATTCAAAATTATTAATGACAGTATTACTGGAAATGTTATTATCATAACTCCTTCCAAAATCTCCATAAAGATAGATACCTATGTCATTATATGAAACTTCATTATTTCTGATAGTATTATTATGACTTCCCCATATGCTGACTAAACCTGAAAGCCGTATACCATATTTATTATAATTTGCTGTATTCTCAAATACCTGGTTAAAATTACAAAGATTTAAATATATACCAACGCTCTCATAAACTACGCCCACATTATTATTTGCTACGTTATTAGATATAGTAATGTTGTCACATAGATTTAGATGAAAGCCGGCCCATGTATTAAAACTTGCAGAGTTTCTCGTTATATTATTTAAGGTACATTGTTCCATAAATATACCATATGCATTATAATTACATTCATTATCGATTAGTTTTGAATTCGATACATTTTCAAGGAAAATTCCAGCACCAGGATCTGACTCACTTAGACTTGAATTGAAGACAGTACAGTCTCTAATGATAAGAAATTTATCAGAATTATGAATCTCTATACAATTGCTTAAGTTATTTCCATTAATAAGTAAATTTTCAATAATATATGGATTGTTTGAAGTACCTGAACCACTACACCAATCTTGGTCTTCCGCCCAAGTCCAATTATGTGCTGCTAACCCTGTAGCAGTTCCATTGATAAAAATTGGGTTTTCAGGTATTGAACCTGAAATTTTTAGCTTTATAGTCGTAGAATACGAATAAATCATATTATTTTCATTCAAATCAACAGGATTTTCTTGAATTAGCTGATTAGACAAGGTGAAAGTATAAAGGCAAAGCATGAAAACACTCACAATAGTAAGAAAAATTGTTTCTTTTTGATTTTTTAACACGATTTTTACCTCTAAATTTTATAAATAGGTCTAAGTAAAATTTCCTTTATAATCTTTTCATAAAGTATAGTACAAAAATAACTCTGAGTTATAACTTTTACAATCGTGTAATACAAATTTATTATTAACAACATTAATTAATTCTCTAGAAGTATTATATATTAAAAAGAAATTAAAAAAATGGAGAACAAATTGGAGGATTTCCTTTGAGTATCTTAATTAGGTTGTCTGGTTTTTTCTTTCTGTTAATTTTAGTTTTGCAGGTAGCAATGGCAATATTTGGCTATATACTAGAGCCAACGCCGAAACATTATGAGTCAGATGCTAAGCTGCTAAAGTTTAACAATAATCCAAAAAAATTTCAAATTGGCGTCGCATTAGCGCTTATAGAACATTTTTGTGTCATTACTCTAGCTATATTGTTGTTTTTTGTTATTAGCCCATATAGCATACTACCTGGAATTGTTTTAATAATCTTTCGAGTAGCAGAAGGCTCGATCCAAGTCTATATTGAAAAAGATTATTGGAAGCTTCTCAAAATAGCAGGGAGATACTCAACTACTAGTGATGCGGAGAAAGATTCGTTGATGGATTCATATCGAAACATCCTTCAAACAAAAAGCAATAGATTCACATTTGCTATGATTGGTTGGTCAATTGGAACACTTGCATTTTCAATCGTGTTAGTTATCTATGGAGTGGCACCGCTTTATATTGGATGGTTAGGAATTGTTGCAAGCATTTTAATTGGGTTTGCTAATATGATGAAACTTATAAAACCTGACGTTAAAGCTTATGAAACCTTATCATCTATCAGTGGTTTGTTGTCAATTCTATTTGAAGTCCTCATTGGAGGATGGCTATTGTTTTTTGCACACGTTATCCCATAACTATATTTTTTTTTAAAAACATCTATTTACTATGTGGTTTTGCAGATCTATACAAATTGCATGTAAATCCAGGATATTTATCATATATCCTATTTTCATGAAGAAAGATTGAGTTTTCCTCAAAAAAACAATCATTTTTTCCTTTAATAATAGGGATTCCTTCATCCGGTCTAAGATTCATTCTTACAACCAGTAAAAAACTATAATCAAAATAATAATTTACCCGAACATGTTCAATTTCAATTGAGAAATCTTTAATAAATACACTAGTTTCATGTTTCTAATCTCAAAATACAAAAATTTAATTATTTGGGAGTGTTTTTTATTATATAATATTGGGCCTATGGATTAGTGGAAGATCGTTCGCTTGGCATGCGAAAGGCCGCGGGTTCAATTCCCGCTAGGTCCATTATTCTTTCTTATAATAGGCAAATATCTTCTGCTCAAAATAATAAATCCCGAATTTCCGTTAAGTTTTAAATAAATAATCTATAGTCATATTAATTAAATTATATTAGGGTAAAAACATAAAAAAGAGAAAAAATAAGTAAAAATAAGAGATATTAAATCATTTGGCGATCTTTTATTTTCTCCATGTCCCCAATGAATTTCTTGACTTTATTGGGATGAACAGTCCAATCAGTATAAATTTCCAAAAAGCTTGGTTTCTTCACATGCTGCCATGCACCTGGATTACTTATACTAAATTTTTCAGTTTCAAATTCCACTGAGATTTGAGCTTCTTTTGATGCAAACTCTCTTTTAATTAACTCTATTAGACTACTATGGGTATGACCATAGATAACGTGATTAATTTCTTGATGATATCCGCTATTTATTAAATCAGGGATGAATTTTTTTCTTATTTGGGCCATAGATGGTTTATTGTCTCTGAGAGCTTCTCTGTGGCTGTCTGAATCCAACTTTTTTTCTAATACTTTATCTAATTCACTATCTTCTTCATCTGTTAATTTGGTG
>JBHLNL010000164.1:0-7889 GCA_048941605.1 Promethearchaeota archaeon
TGCTTCAAATAAAGGATTATTCTGTTTAGAGAATTGTGAAGCTTTAGTCAATTCTTACCATAATTATGTTAAAAAAACAAGAGTTGCTGGTCTTATTATTAACCAGCTTGCTGATTGTCATCTAAATTCTAAATGTTATGATATTTTGAAAAATAAAATAAGGACTGAACTTAGAATACCATCAATTGATATTAAATTTAGGAAGATTGGTGAGAATATTGAACAGACAAAAGCTAAATTAGGTTCCTATATGGAGTCATTCAGTTAATTAATTATTAATAAAATTTACGTCCCGAAAAAGTCAGATGGTTTTAGTAGATGTTGATCTTCTTTCTCCTTTTTTGCCTTTTCATGTGGATCTACCCATTCTTGTTCACCACTTGATGCTTTTGCTCCTGTAGGAGGTTTTAATCCTTGTGGTTTTAAACTAATATCTGCTGAAATAGGTTCTGGTTGTTGCCCTACTGCGACAGGTTGAGGTTGCACATATGCAATTCCTCCTGCTTTTAACACTTTTAATTCACTAAGGACTTTCTCTAAATTCATAGTTTGTACACTTTTATTCATAGTATCCATTATTTCTTTAAGAGATTTTGATGTTTCTCTCAACCCTTTCGGATTAATACCTGTAAGTAATGAATCCAAGTTGGCACTTATACTCTCATTTAATTCCTTTAATGATTCTAATACAGTATTCCAGTGTTTATTCATCTGAGATTCAATGGCGCTTATCATTTTGATGGTCTCATTCATGAAATTGACATGCGCTTCATACCGTTCTTCGTCCTTTGCCCGAAGGTCTGATATTAGCATTATAAGTTTCCGTAATGCTTCTTTTTCCTCACTCATTTTTTACCAAAACATATATTATTTTTTCTATTATAATATGATTATAAAGAAATTTATATATATTCATTTTGAAACCATACCAATCCACTATTATTATATAAATATACTTACATATTATTAATTCAATTTGAAATATGACAGAAAAAAATAGTGAATGGATAAAAAATCCAAGAATTCTTGAAATTAATACATGGCCTTGGCTTCATTTCTTATCTGAGGTCCACAATATTCCAATTACACTGGAGAATATTCCAGAAGAAATAATTAATCAAGAGATAAAGTATTTTGATGCAATCTGGTTAATGGGTGTTTGGGAGAGAAGTCCTGCAAGTAAAAAAATAGCTTTTGAACATCCTGATTTACAAAAAGAATATCATAAAGCTTTATCTGATTTTAGAGATGATGATGTTGTAGGTTCACCATATTCTGTGTATTATTATCATGTCGATAAAAATCTTGGTGGGATTGATGGGTTAAAAAATTTTAGAAAGAGACTAGCTGAAAGAGAAATCAGATTAATATTAGATTATGTACCCAATCATATTTCAATTGACTCTTTATGGACATTTGAGCCGGATCTGTTTATTGAGGGAACCTTAGATGATTTAATGTCTCATCCATATGATTATTTTAGTATTGGAGAGAATATATTCGCGTATGGTCGTGACCCGAACTTTTCTGCATGGACTGACTGTATACAAATTAATTCTTTTTCAAAAGAAGCTCGTCAAAAGACGATTGACACAATTTTAAGTATAGCAGAAATCTGTGATGGAGTTCGATGTGATATGGCAATGTTAATGACAAATAATGTTTTTGCAAAGACATGGGGAGAAAAAGCTGGATCACCTCCAGATAAAGAATTTTGGGAGGAGATTATTCCAGCTATAAAGCGAAAGTATCCAAATTTCTTATTTATAGCTGAAGTATATTGGGATATGGAATGGGAACTTCAAAAACAAGGATTTGATTTTTGTTATGATAAAAGGTTGTATGAAAGATTAGCTTTCAAGGACCCAAACAATATAAAAGACCATCTAACAGCAGATTGGGCATATCAGAGCAAACTTCTGAGGTTTATTGAAAATCATGATGAATTAAGGGCTATTGAAAAATTTGGACAAGAAAAATCAAAGGCTGCCGCGATTATTGTATTGACTTTACCTGGTGCAAGAATGGTTTATGAAGGACAAATCAAAGGTTATCAAGTTAAATTACCAGTTCAACTAGGAAGAAAACCTCTTGAAGCCGTTAATGAAGACATTTTCGATTTTTATAACAGATTATTGAAATCTATACCAGGGCGAGAATTTGAGAAGGGGAGTTGGGCTCTTTGTGAAACAGAATCAATCAGTTCTAGTGATTCTTC
This sequence comes from Promethearchaeota archaeon, assembly GCA_048941605.1. Classification (GTDB taxonomy): domain Archaea; phylum Asgardarchaeota; class Lokiarchaeia; order Sigyniarchaeales; family SOKP01; genus Loki-b32. The sequence continues at coordinate 2,219 of JBHLNL010000164.1, forward strand.
ATTCTCAAACATAATTTCCTATATGTGGTGGAGTAATGACAAGTATAGACTAATTGTTGTTAATTATAGTGAATCATCTTCAAAGGCTCATATAAGAATAAAACCATTCCATTTTGATACTCATAAGTGGATTTTTACTGATTTGCTTCAACAGAAGTCATATACTTATAACGGAGAGGATTTGTTCAAATATGGTTTGTATATTGAGTTAAATGCTTGGCATGGGCACATTTTTGATATAAAAAAATCAATTTAAAAAACATTTAATGTACTGTAACTGTTTTAGCCAGATTTAATGGCTTATCAGGATCTAAGTTATGCTCTAATGCAGCATAATATGCTAAAAGCTGAAGAGCAGGAACAAATGTTATTGGACTAAAAAGACTATGATATTTATCGCCTGGTTGGGGAATTCTAATGGTAATGTCACTCAAATCACCTATTTTTTTGTCATCCTCAACAACCAATGAGATTATTTTTCCACCTCTAGATTTGAACTCCATTAAATTCCCAACTAACCTTTCATAAGTCTCATCCGGAGGTGCAATGAATATTATAGGGTATCCTTCCCTTACTAATGATATTGGGCCATGCTTTGCATGTGCTGCCGAATATCCTTCAATAAAACGACATGCTACTTCCTTTAATTTCAACCCACCTTCTTTAGCCGTAGCAATTGAAATACCTCGTGCTAAAAAGAAGAAGTTCAGATTTTTTTCTAAACTACTAACTATATATTTAATTAAGTCCACACTCTTATCAAAGAATCTCTCAATAACTTCAGGTATTGAATAAAGAGCATCATAGTATTTCTGGATTTCCTCTTGTGATTCAATTTTTTTAAGTTTCGCAATTTCCAAAGCTACTAAGGATTGTATTAATACTTGAGTAACAAACGTTTTTGTGGCAGCAACTCCAATCTCCGGTCCCGCTTGTGTGATTAATACATTATCAGAATATCTAGTAAGAGATGAGCCTACTATATTTGTAATAGAAAGAATTTTTACAGTTGGTTGATATTTTTTTGCCCACCGTATGGCTTCAATTAAATCAATTGTTTCTCCTGATTGGGAGATTGCAATTATAATAGAATCTTTTTCTAATGAATTATTTAACTCCGTTTTAAATTCAGAACATTCTATTGCTTGAATATATTTGCCTAAAAATTTAGTAATAATAAACTTACCAGCTAAAGCAGCATAAAAAGATGTTCCTGCAGCAGTAATATAAATGTTTTCTACTGATAACAAGATTTCTGCAAATTCTTTTAAAGATTCGTTAGGTACTTTCAATGTTCGCCTTAAAGCAGCAGGTTCTTCATAAATCTCTTTTAACATAAAATGTTCATAACCCCCCTTTTCAGCTGCATCAATACTCCATTTAACATGATGTAGTTCTTTCTGTTTAGGAAGATCACTATCATAAATATCATAAAATTCTACAGTTCCTGCTTTTAAAATTGCAATTTCATCATCCTCCAATATATAACATTTACGTGTATATGGGAGAAAAGCAGGAATATCTGAAGCACAATAAGATGTTTTTCCTTCTTCTATTCCGACTATGAGCGGAGATTCTCTTCTTACCGCAATGATAGTATTAGGGTAATCGGCATGACAAATAGCTAAGCCATATGCTCCTTTACACTTTTTAATGGCATTAACCACCGCTTCTTTAAAATCCCCATTCTCTTTCATGTTTTCTTCAATCAAATGAGGGATAATCTCAGTATCTGTTTCTGATTTAAACAAATGACCTTTGGATCTCAATTCTTCTTTAAGTTCAATAAAATTTTCTAAAATTCCATTATGAATAACTGCTATTTTATTATTGCAATCCAAATGAGGGTGACTATTTATTTTTGTTGGAGGGCCATGAGTTGCCCATCGTGTATGAGCTAGTGCTAATTTAGAACCATTTGGAAAATCATCTAACTTGATTCTTTGATGGATCTCTTCAATTTTACCAGCATCTTTCTTTACCAATAGTTGAGATTTATATTGAGTTACTATTCCACAAGAATCATATCCTCGATACTCTAAGCGTCTTATCGCTTCAAGAGCTATTTTACCAACAGGTTTATTTTGGTTTGTAGTTATCCCAAAAATTCCACACATAATTTTTCATTACAAAATTAGATTAAATTTAGATTTTGCATATTTTTCATTGCTATATTATTCATCTCAATTGATTGGTTGATATCTATAGTCGATTCACCGGAAATCCTTAAATACGGACTTGTTCCAGACCGTCTAATTAAAAGCCAACCATTTTCATAATCGAATCTACAACCATCCATTCTATTGATATTTAAAATGCTTTTATTCATGGATTTAAATGATTCTTTCATTACATTAATAATTTTTTGATGAATTTCCTCTGTAAATGGAATATCTTGTAATAATTTAAATTTAGTAGCATAATATGGATATTCTGGGATATCACTTAATAATTCTTTCATCCTTTTCCCAGTTTTAGTAATCATTTGTAAGATAATTGCGATTGTTACTATTGAATCTGGACCAAAATGAAATTTAGGCCAAATATAAGTACCTGATGTTTCACCTCCTAAGAATCCTCCAGATTGTTGTAGAGCTAGTGATACTTTAATATCCCCGACCTCAGTTCTTATAACTTTACAGCCAAGTGGATTCATTACGTTATCAATAAGGCTCGATGAATTAATTGGAGTTGCTACTTTCATCTCCTCTTTAGACACAATATTCTCTTGAATGAAATATTTTGCTAATAGTGCTAATAATCTAATTGGATCAACTATATCACCACTTTCATCTAAAAAAATAACCCTATCAGCATCGCCATCTAAAGCAATACCGATATCTTCTTTTTGAGATATTTTTAAAAATTTTGAGATTTGAATTAAATTCTCTTTATTTGGTTCTGAATGGCGTCCTGGAAACTTTCCATCCATTTGACTATTTATCGTCATAATGTTAACATTATAAGCGGAAAGGAGTTTTGGAACGATATCACAACCTGAACCATTGCCAGGATCAACAATAACATTCAAATTGGTTCCGTCAAATTCAATTTCATCTAAAATATTCCTAATATGGAGATCATTTATATCATTAATTTCCGTGACTTTACCTATTTGATCATATTCAATCTTAAGAAAATCTTTTTCATCATAAATTCTGGAAATTTCAACCTCTTGTTCAGGTGAAAATCCTACACCTGAAGGATTCCATAGTTTTAGACCTATATATTCAGGAGTATTATGTGAAGCAGTTATCATTACTCCAGCATTCGCATCTAAAAAGCGTAAGGATGCTGCTAAAGTAGGCGTGGTTACAATTCCTAGAGTTTTGACATTACATCCACAACTTATAATCCCAGATATTAATGCATGTTCTATAGGTAAAGCTGACATCCTAATATCCTTACCAATTACAACTGTAGCGCCTGATTTTAAATGTGTACCTAAGGAAAGCCCTACATCTAATGCCATTTGTGGTGTGAACATAAGATCTGATTCTGAATAGCTTAAAAACACTTTTCTTATTCCAGATGTACCAAAGATCGAATTTGCCATTATTTCTTTCTTGAAAGTAAATATGTTTTTTAACGAATACAACAGTATCTTAATATATGATTAAGAAGGATTTTTGCTTTTTATATTTAATTTAAGAAATTTTTTGTGATAGTATCGGGGAACTTATGGACGAAAAAGTAATGTACCCTACTTATTTGGTAAATTTCTCCTTTTAAACATCTAATTTTAATTGAAAATGAAAAAGTATTAATTTTTTTAAAATCATAATTTAGTTAGTACTGAATCAAGATTTACATGTTTAGTTTGTTAATGATATGATTTTTCAAGGATTATTTAATATTTTGGATTTATATTTTAGCGAGATTGACCTATTCTATAACAATATCGACCAATATTTCCGAGAAAAAATAAATAGTTATTTTATTGATTCTTCCATAAATATTGATAATATTGATCAAAAACTCGAAGAACTCACAATATATCTTATCAGAATATTGAGAGAAATTGGATTTGAAAAACCTGATATTGAAAATGAATTCTTAGATCCATTTTTAGAAATTCCAGAAAAAGAAAAACATAAAATTAATTCAATAAAAGAACTTTATGAAAGAAAAATAGCACCTATTATTTATGAGATCTTTTTAGAAACAATTGTAGATTATCTTGTAGATATAGAACTAGCCCCTTTAATGTTAAAATTAAAATCTGAAGGTTTCTTAACAATTGAATTTATAATGGAACTTAGAAATTTGAAAAATTTGATCGAGAATTCACAAGAAAAGAGAGATAACTTGAAGAAATATATTCAAATTCAAGAAAGGATTATTGATAAATTTAAGAGAAATAAACAAAATATTGAAAGTTTAGAAGATTTACCTGAACCTCAATTTAAACTTCAAATATTATACTTAATATATAGAATTATTCATTTCTTTCACCTCCAGAAAATGTTTGATTTTTCTCATATAAAATCTTATTTAGAAGAAAACATAAATGAATGGTTGATAGATGTTCCTTTAGTTTCCCTAAAAAACCCTGATATTTACTTTTGTGGTATTTATCTAGCGAAACATCTGAATGCTGTTCTTGATGAAAAAAAAATTATTGACTTTCTATTAAGTTTATATGAAGAAGCAATAGATAGATATGAATCTCCTCTTATCGAAGCTACAGATGGAGCTTATTATTTCCTTAAATCAACTGAAATGATGAAATTGTGGTTAAATTTTGATAAAGTAAATAAAATTCTTAAAACTGATACAAAATTTTTTGATTCAAATTATTTAAAAAATCTAGAAACTTCTCAATTAGTTGTAATTTTAAAACTTTATCGTCAATTGGGAGTAAGTAAACTCGAAAATGAAATTAGGACAATTAAAGAAGAAATTGAATTAAGAATTACTCCAGAAGGAATTAAACAATTTAGAGATGGATTTGTTTCATCAGAAGCTACATATTATGTAATTTTTAGTCACTTTATGAGTAATACACTTGATAAACTGAAAGAATATAATCTCTTAGAAAATATAGTATCTCGTATCTATAGAAATTTAGAACTTCTTGATTTTTCAATAGATACTAACTATGATTTAATAAGTGAACTGTTTTATTCAATTGAAAGTCTCAAATTATTCAACTGTATAGAAACTAAAGAAATGATTATTCATCTTGCCAAATACTTGTTCCCAAAAGAAATTAATGAAAAAATCTCAAATACAAAAGAAATCACTAGGGAAAAAGCAAAATTCAGGCATTTAAAAGTAGATAGAGTTACAGGAGAAACAATCTATTAATTCTAATAATTCTTATCTTTGTTCTAATTGTTTTTTACACAAATATTATTAATTAATCTTAATTATTTAACTAAGTTACCGAAAAAAACGATTGATTTTTATGGAATTAGAGGATTTTGAGTTAATTTATAAAGAAAATCGATGGGAATGTAAAAACAAAAAGAAAATAGAAGATAAACTGAGAAAAATTGTTGGAGCTAACAACATCTCCTCAAAAGCAATTGATTTATTAGCTTATACGAGAGATGCGACATTAATTGGATGCAATTGGACACTCCAAGGAAAGATTGCGGGAAAGCCAAATTTTATTACATGGCCAGACACCGTGGAACAAATAAGTAACATCTTGAAGTTAGCGAAT